>MGTY01000094.1 GCA_001799695.1 Elusimicrobia bacterium GWA2_69_24 | reverse complement strand
GCGTCTACCTGGGGGGGACTTGCACCTCCCTGTCCAGACACGCTTTCAGGCGCACGACCCCGGCCTTCGCCGGGGTGACGAATGTAATCAGACTTATGACTCACTACCCTAGAAGCCCTTGAAGTCGGGCAGGTACTGGCGGTGCCAGAGCTCGAGCATGAGGAGGGCCCACAGCCGGTAGCCGTGGTCGCGCTTGCCGGTCTGGTGCTGCTCCCACATGCGCTCGAGGGCTGTGCGGTTGAAGTAGCCGCGGGCCAGGGCCTCGGGGGAGAGGACGTGGTCCTCCCAGAACTTCTTCAAGTCCTTGCGGAACCAGGGGCCGAGGGGGATGCCGAAGCCCATCTTGCCGCGCTTCTGGATGGATTGCGGGAGCTGCTTGGCGAAGGCCTGCTTGAGTATCCACTTGTGTCCCATGAGGCCCTTGAGCTTCCAGTCGCCGGGCATGTTGAAGGCCAGCTCCACGAACTCGTGGTCCAGGAACGGAGAGCGGGTCTCCAGCGAGTTGGCCATGCTCGCGATGTCCATCTTGACCATGAGGTCGTCGGGGAGGTAGGTGACGAAATCGGTGTAGAGCATGCGGTTGACGAAATCCTCACCCGCGGCGCGGTGGAAGGCCGAGGCGAGGAAACGCTCGGCGGGAGCGCCGCCCGCCCGCGCGGCCTCCAGCTCCCGCAGCATCCCCGGCGCGTAGAGCCCCTCCTTGTCCGCCTCGGAGAAGAAGCAGATCATCTTGAGGTGGCGCTTGGCCTCGTCGGTGAAGACCGTGGAGCGCAGGAAGCGCTTGGCCTTCCACAGGAAGCTGAAGGGGGCATCCTGCTCGGGCAGGAACTCGGCGCCCTCCTGGATGAGGCGGCGCAGGGGGCCGGGCACCAGGTCGTAGTAGTGCGCGGCCCGCATGGCGAAATAGCGGACGTAGCCCGCGAAGTTCTCGTCGCCGCCGTCCCCGTTGAGCGCCACGGTGACGGCGCGCCGCGTCTCGCGGGCGACGTAGAAGGACGGGAGGGCGCTGGCGTCGGCGTAAGGCTCCCCGTAGTGCCAGGCCAACTTGGGCAGGATCTCCGCCATCCGGGCGGTGACGACGAACTCGGTGTGGTCGCAGCCGTAGCGCTCCGCGAGTTCCTTAGCGTAAGGCAGCTCCGTGAACTCGGAGTGATCGAAGCCGATGGAGAAGGTCTTGACCGGTTTATCGGAGAGCTCGCTCATGAGCGCCACGACGATGGAGGAGTCGATGCCTCCGGAGAGGAAGGCCCCCAGCGGCACGTCGGAGATGAGGCGCAGCTTGACCGACTCGCGGAGCTTGTCGCGCAGCAGCTCCTGGGCCGCGATGGGGTCGTCGGTGACCGGGCCCCGGCCCAGGGGCAGGTCCCAGTAGCGCGCGACCTTCAGGCGCCCGGCCTCGAACACGAAGAAGTGCGCAGGCGGGAGTTTTTGCACCCCCTTATAGATGGAGCGCGGGCTGGGGATGTACTGCAAAGAGAGGAACAGGTCGATGGCCGTGGGGTCCACCTGGGGCTTTATCCCCGGCCAGACCAGCAGGGAGCGGAGTTCGGAAGCGAAGGCGAGCCCGCCGGGGAAGAGCGCGTAGACGAGCGGCTTCTTGCCCAGCCGGTCGCGCGCCGCGAAGAGCCGCCCCTTGGGCTTGTCCCAGATCGCGAAGGCGAACATTCCGCGCAGGAAGCGCAAGCAGTCGGTGCCGTGCTTCTCGTAAAGGGCGAGAATCACCTCGGTGTCGGTGCGGGTCTTGAAGGGGTAGCCGTCCTTTTCCAGCCCGGCGCGCAGCTCCTGGAAGTTGTAGATCTCCCCGTTGAAGACGATGACCACGCTGCCGTCGCGGTTGGAGATGGGCTGATGCCCCGTACTCAAGTCGATGATGGAGAGGCGGCGCATGGCCAGGCCGACCCGCTCGTCTATGTGATAGCCCTCGTCATCGGGCCCCCGGTGGGTGATGAGCGTGTTGGCCCGGCGGAGCAGGGTTTCGTCGGGGCGCTGGGGTCCGTCGTAGGCGATGCCGCAGATGCCGCACATAGGCTCAGGCCTCAGAGTTCATTATAGAGTTTTCGCGTGCGCTCGGCGACCGCCGCCAGGGAGTAGCGCTCGAGCGCTTGGGCGCGGGCCGCGGCCCCGAGCCGGGAGCACAGCGCGGGGTCCGCGCGCAGCGCGCCCAGGTGCCGGAGCAGGGCTCCATCATCGGGCGGGTCGAAGAGCAGCCCGGTGACCCCGTCCGACACCGCTTCCCGGGTCCCGCCCACGCGTGTCCCCAGCACCGGCAGGCCCGAGGCCATGGCCTCCAGGAGCGCGTTGGAGAGCCCTTCCGAGATCGAAGGCAGGATGAAGGCGTCGGCGGCGCGGTAGCAGCGCTCGATGCGCTCCGTGGGCGGCGACAGGAGCACCCTCCCCGCCAGATCGAAGCGCGCGACCGCCAGCCGGAGATTGGGCTCCTCGGGGCCGGAACCGACGAGGACTATGGAAACGGGCGGGCTGCCGGCCGGGTCCTGCGCGCAGGATCGGGAGAATGCCTCCAGGAACGCGACCAGCCGCTTCTCCACGGCCAGGCGCCCGACGTACAGCAGGATCAGACCCTCGGGCCAGCCCAGCTCCGCCCGCAGGCCGGACTTCTCCTCCGGGGACGCGGGACGGTACCGCCCGGTGTCCACCCCGTTGGGGATGACGCGCACGCACCCCCCGAGCCCGTGCTCGTCCATCTCGTCGGCCAGGTCCTGGGTGACCGATATGAATTGCGGACGGAAGGCGCGCAGCAGGCCCAGCTTGAGCCGGCCGGCCCAGGTGCGGCTGGAGAGGGCGATCTCGCCGATGCCGCGCCCGCCCCCCACCTTGATGACGACCTTCTTGCCGAAGAGCCTTCCCGCCAGGCAGGCCGCGACGGCGGGCGAGCCGGCCAGATGGACGTGGATGATGCCGTACTCCGCCCGCCGGCGCAGGAGGAACCACAAAGCCGAGAGCATGAAGCCAGCCGCGTTGAGCAGGCCGCCGCCCGGCGCGGCCAGGCGGCGGACCGGGATGCCGGCGACGCGGTCCTCCGCGGGCAGGCCGGGCAGGCGCCGGGTCGCCACGACGACGGGCAGACCGCCCGCCGCGAGCGCCTTCGAAAGCTCCAGCGCCTGCTTCTCCGCGCCCCCGACGTAGGGGTGGAAGTTCGGCGTCAGCATGACGACTCCCGCGTCCGCGTTCATGGTCATAACCCCAGCATGGAGATGAAGCGCGGCTGCAGCACCTCCCTCCAGGGCAGGAGGGTGATCCCGCCGCCGACCCGCTCGATCTCGGTCCCGCCGTGGATCACGAGCCCTCCCGCGCTGCGCAGGTCCGCCAGGCACTGGCGCAGACCCTGGAGGCTGCGGGCGCGGGGATCGGCGGCCAGGCGGATGTCCACCGCGATGCGGCGCGTCCCGAGCTCCAGGATGAGGTCCACCTCGCAGCCGGCCTGGGTCCGCCAGAAGTAGGCCTTGGCGCCGGGCAGCTCGAGGGAGACGCGGCGCACGATCTCCTCGACGATGAGGCCTTCCCAGGACGCGGCCCGGCGCGGCCAGTCGTCGAGCTGCGCGGGAGAGTCGAGCCCCGCAAGATGGTGGAGGAGGCCGGTGTCGCGGATGTACAGCTTGGGACTCCGGGTGAGGCGCTTGCCGATGTCCGCCGCGTAGGGCTGGAGTCGGCGCACCAAAAAGGCCCCCTCAAGGAACCCGATGTGGCGGTCGACGGTGTGATGGGACACCGAGAGCGAGGCCGCGAGCTCTGAGAGGTTCAGCAGGCCGCCGTGAACGTGCGCGAGCATCCGGCACAGGGCCAGGAGGCGGGCGGGCGGGATGCGCACCCCGAGCGCGGGGATGTCGCGCTCCAGGACGGCGGCCAGATAGGCGCCCAGCCAGTCGGAGCGGCCGCCCGCGCCTTCGTGGCGATGGAGCGGCGGGAACCCCCCCCAGAACCAGCGCGATCCCAGGGCCGCCGGGTGCCCCTGCAGTTCGGCCAGCAGGAGCGGAGCCATCTCGATGACCCCGACCCGGCCCGGCAGGGTCTCGCGCACCCCCGGCATGAGCCGCGGGTCCACCGAGCCGGTGAGCAGGTAGCGTCCCGGCCGGCGCTCGCGGTCGATCGCGTCGCGCAGGACCGGGAACACCTCGGGGAAGCGCTGCGCCTCATCGATGATGAGATGGTCCCGGTGCGCGGCGAGCACTCCCTGGGGGTCGGCGGACAAGAGCTGCAGATCGGAGGCCTTCTCGAGGTCCAGGCGCTTCCAGGAGCCGAAATGGTCATGGAGGATATGCGTCTTGCCGCAATGCCGCGGTCCCAGGAGCAGGACCGCCGGATAGGAGCGGAGCTGGGTTTTGAGCGCTGCCGCGAATATCCTTGGTATCATTCGATGTATATTGGCACTTCAGCGTCCAAAATGCAAGTAGAAAGCGCGCCGGGACCCGCCCACACGCGCACGGGCGCGGCAATGGGAGCCGACCCATGTTCCATATCGCATAATGGCTATCCGATATCCAAAATACAATGGTAAATAGTAGGCTTTATTTCTTAGTCCGCTTTCCCAGCAGGCCTACCTTGGGAATGAATCCATGCGGCAGATGGCTCAAAACCTCGTAGCCGGCCTGCACGAACCACTCGCGGACCTCCTCCTTCGTGTGTTTGGTCTGGAAGGGCGGGGCCAGCCAGTCGAAGTTCTCGATCAGGCGGACGCGGAACTTCGGGTGAACGGAGAAGGTGAGGTATTTGACCAGCGGGAACATCCCGAGCACGGTGAGGGGAAAGCACAGGAGATAGAGGAGCGGCACCGGCATCCGGGTCGTGAACACGCGGAGCAGGTCGCTGAGGATTAGCCGGATCCACGCGATCACCCAGGCGGCCGGCAGGGCGCTCTTGAGCCAGGTCCGGGCGCTGCGCAGAGGGTTGGTCGAGAAACTGGCGTAGGAGCCGGGACTGCCGTAGACCCACACCGATAGGCGGCCGTCCCGCTTGACCAGCTCCGCGATGCGGTCGAACGCGCCCCGGGTGTCGGCGGTGTGGTGGATGACGCCCTGGCTGTAGACGATGTCGAAGGCGCCCCGCTTGAGAGGCGGACGGAGCAGGTCCCCCTGCACGATATGGAGCTTCGGGTTCTCGAGCGCGTCGGGGACCAGCCGGGTGAGGCTCTCCGAGAGGTCGAAGGCCACCACCTCGGCCCCCAAGGACAGCGCCACCCGCGCGTAGCGGCCCATCCCGCAGCCCGCGTCCAGGACAGTGCGGCCCTCCCACTCGGCGGCGGGGATCTGGGTCTCCTCCAGGAAGAGCGCCTGGTCCTCGGGCAGGGCGCCCGGATAGCGGTGCCATTCGAAGCCGAAGCTCACGCGGGTGCGCGCGACGCGCGCGTCGTCCGCGTCGGGTGGGGTGAGGCGCGGGATCGCGTCCACGATGGGATACTCCCGGCCGCAGACGCGGCAGCGGAGCATCCCGGTCTCGATCTCCTCGTGGGCACGGGGTTCCGCGTCCAGCGCGGAGAACTCGAGAGCGCCGCCGCAGACCGGATCCGCGGCCGACGACGGGCACGCCAACAGGGGCAGGAGATGGAGCTTCATGGTCGGTCGTTCCCCTTGCGGAAGGAGGATAGCGTATGTCCGAGGCTGTAGAAGAACAGGAGCCCCAGCGCGGTCATGATGCTGTAGCTCGTGAGATGGATGAGGGTCGCGTAGCTGAGCGCGAGCGCCTTGGAGTAGCCGAAATGCATGAGCAAGAGCTTCACCGCCGCCTCGAAATTTCCGAAGGCCCCCGGCAGGGCGGGCAAAGCCGTCCCCGCGGCCGCGGAGGCGAGGGTGAGCAGGGCCTGCGGGAAGGTCATGGACGGCTCGAAACCCATCGCATAAGCCATCACGAGGAAGAGTCCCGCGTCCACGAGCCAGAGGCCGTAGCTGGCCGCCGCCACGAGCCCGGCGGTCCGCCAGGAGCGCAGGGCCCGCGTGCCCGCGACCAGGTCGGAGGCCAGGCGCCAGAGGCGCGGATGCCGCTCCAGGCCGCGCAGGACGGGCCAGCGCAGGATGGCGTCTCCGAAAAGGGTGACCGCGGCGAGTCCTCCCAGCAGGCCCGCGGCCGCCGCGAGGGCCCAGGCCCGCACGCGCCAGTCCACCAGGTCGGGAGCAACGAGGGTGCCGGCGACGAAAAGGGTCAGCAGGGCGGCCATGTCGCACATGCGCTCCACCACGATGCTCGAAAGCACCGCGATGGTCGGGGCGCCGAACTCCCGCCCGGCCACGACGCCCCGCGCGAGTTCGCCCACGCGCAGGAAGAGGATGTTGTTGACCGCCATGCCCACGGCCTCCAGCTGGAAGCATTTCCAGACCCCGGCCGGGGCCACGGGCCGCAGCAGGAGCGCCCAGCGGGCGCCCCGGATGACGAGGTCCAAGAGCGGCATAGACAGCAGGAACGGCAGCCACGCCAGCCGGAAACCCGCGGCCGCGGCCGCCAGTTCGCCGAAGGGGACGTCCCGGAATGCGAAATAGCACAGGACCGCTCCGACGAGCAGGGCGATCGCGGCGGAGAGCTTCTCCCGCGGATTCTTCATCGGAACAAGTTCCGGGGAGCGCCGGCGAGCCAGGCCAGCCAAGCCGCCGCGGTGAGCGCGCAGAGCAAAGACCACGCCGTCGGCCGGAAGAGGAACCGGGCCCGGAAGGAAGCCCCGGGCGCCGCGCCCCCCAACGGGACGGACTGGAGCAGGCCGTCGTGCAATTCGGGCGCGAGCCGGCGTCCGTCGACCCAGGCGTCCCAGCCCGGGAAATAGGGGACGCCGAGCACGAGCCGGGAAGCCCGGGAACGGACCCGCCCGGATAGCGTCCAGGCGTCGGTGCCGTCCATGACCGCGGCCGCCGGGGCGGGAGCCGCGCCGGGCTCCTCCACGCGGGCGAGGGGCAGGGCCCCGGGATTGGCGAAGAGCCGGATGTTCCCGGCGATGGGGGTCGCGCTCCCGGGAAGGTCCCCGCTCGACAGGACGCGGGAGACCCCGAGACTCCGCATCTCGGGAGTGTCGGCGCGGCGCAGATAGGTGCGGCTGGGGTCCGCCGCGGGACCCCGTTCCGACCGCGCGGCATAGGCGCCGTAGCGGGCCAGGAAATACGCGTCGTAGCCGTTGACGTCCATCATGCGATACAGCATCGCCTTGTCGGGGTTGGCGAGTTCGGGATCGCTGAGGAACCGGATCGGCCGGCCCGAGAGCTCCGCCACGAGGTTCCCCCTGGGCTGGAGGTAGGGGGCCAGGTCTTCCGCGTAGACGAATCGCGACGCCCACATACCGAGGTCGAGCAAGGTCAGGACGAGCAGGGCCGCCCTCCAGGCCGGAGCCTTGAGCTGCGTCCGGACGGAGGCCCAACCGGCGGCCGCGGCCAGCAGGAGGCCCCACAGGGTCCAGAGCGCGTAGCGAGCGGGGGTCCGCGACATGCTCCCGACACCGGAATCCGCCAGCGCCCGGAGCACGGGATTGTGGTCGCCCGCGGCGAGGAACACCCCCAGCCCCGCCAGCAGCCAGCCGAACCAGACGGGCGGAAGGCCGGGATGCCGGTCCGCCTGCGTCTTGCCGGCCAGAGAGGCCAGAGCCAGGGCGAGGGGGATGGCGCCGAGGTAGAGGGCGTATTCCTCGAAGAACTCCGAAGGCAGCGCCCGGAAGCTCTCCCGCAGGGGATCGCCCCACGCGCCGGGCCAGAGCAGGGTGGCCCAGGCGCTCCAGGGAGTCGAATAGGCGCCGGCGAAACCGCGGGGAAAGCCCACCCGGTTCGATTCCAGCAGGAATTCGGCAGCGAGGAAATACTGCACCAGGCACAGCCCGGCGGCAGCCGCGCCTTCCCTGAGCAGCACCCCCAGGGTATCCGGCCTGCCGCGGAGCGCCGAAACCCCGGCGCAGAGGGCCATACCCCCGGCGTTGATAACGGAGAACTGCGGGTGGCCGCTCAGGAACTGGAGAGCCCAGACCGCGGCCAAAAACCCCCGGCGGCCGGACTGCAGGGCCAGCCAGCACCAGGGGACGTAGCTCAACGCGGCAAGATGGGTCGGTATCCCCTGGGGTATCCGGTAGATGAGGAAGGGCGACAGGCAGAACGCCGCCGCCAAGAGGCTGGCCGCGGCCGGCTCGAAACGATTGGCCCGGGCCCACAGGTGCATCCCCAGTCCGGCCAGCGCCAAGTGGAGCGCGGCGTGCCAGTCGCAGGCGGCCCCGATGGGCAGGAGGTAGAAGAGCGCCGAACCGGGATAGAGCACGGCTGCCTGGGGATTGGCGAAGAGCGGCAGGCCGGAGAAGATGTAGGGGTTCCAGAAAGGCAGACGGCCCTCCTGGAGGAAAGAGGCGACGAGATGCCGCAGGGGATAGTGGTAGGAGTAGATGTCGCCGAAATTCCCCAAGATGCGTCCGGGGATGAAGAGCGCCGGGCCAAGGAGCGCCGCGAGCGCCGCCGCCAGAAGCCCGAGGAAGACGCCGTCTTTCTTGTTCATGCCGCCCGTTCGTCCGGGAGGCCATTATAACTTACGCGGCGCAGACGCCCTAATCCCACCCACGCCAGGCCGCACAGCGCGAGCACGGAGAACGCGAGCCCGATGCGCCAGGGACGCGGCTCGTACCGGAAGAACACGGACCAGCGGCCCGCGGGCACGCGCAGCTTCACGAACGCGGTCAGGGCGGGTTCGAGGGCGGCGGACCGGGCCCGCCCGTCCCCGACCCAGGTCGCCGTCCACCCCGGTCCCGGAGGTTCGGCGACATAGATCCAGCCGGGAGCGGCGCGGTCCCCCGAGACCTGGAAGCGGTTCTCGTCCGCGCGGCGGAACTCCAGCGGGACCCCCGCCGCGAGTCGGGGCAGCGCCGCCGGGTCCGACGCAGCCGCGGGAATGCGTCCCCCGGCCTCCTCGTCGAACCAGGTAGCGCGCCCGCCGGGCCCGGGCTCCTTGTAGAGATGCCAGAGGCTGTCCCCCAGGTAGACCAGTCCGGCCGGACGCTGCGCCGTGCGGGTCATGACGATGCCGATGTCGGCCCAGCCCAGCCAGGGGACTATCCCGGGCAGACCCGGCTGGCGGTACAGGAGATCCATGAAGTCATAAGTGCGGCGGGGCACGAGCGGCTCGCCGAAGTTCCCGCCCGACGACAGATGGTACGGCATGTTGGTGACGCCGTAGAGACGGTGCTTGAAATCCAGCCGGGCGGAGTCGAGGTCCGTGCCCTTGCCGGCCTGCCAATTGAGCGCGAGCGGCGAGGGCAGGTAGCGCCGCTCCCCCGCTTCCCGGCGCAGGACCCGGATGAGCGGGCCGGTGTCGGTGAAATAGCCGCGCGCCGCGGCGGGCTGGGCCCCGGCGGCGTAGGACAGGAGCTCCGCGACGATGGCCAGGGCGGCCCACGGCGCCGCCCTCCGGCCGTGGAGTCCGCCGGCGATCAGGAACAGGAAGAGGGGCGCGGCGAGGAAGGCGAGCGTCCCCGGATAACGGATATAGGTGAGCGGCGCGAGATGCGTCCAGAGCCACGCGGAGGGGGCGGTCGCCCCGCCGAGGAGGAGGACCGCCGTCCCCGCGAGGTAAATGACGGCCGCGACCGCGCCGCCCGCCCCCAGACGGACGGCTCCCAGGGCGGCCGCCCCCAGGGCGGCCCAGCCCCAGTAGGCGGTCTTCCACCAGTTCCGGGTGGCGGAGAACTCCTCTTCCGGGACCAGGGGCGGCGCCGCGAACTGCGCGAAGTCTTTCGGGGCGAAAGACCAGGTCAAAGATTCCTGGGCCTGGATGCCGGAGCTGCGCCGGGACTCCCGGGCCAGGTCCAGGGCCGGCAGCAGGAGGACCGCGCCGAGCGCCGCCGCGAGCAGGACGGCCGCCGCGAAACGGCCCGCCGCGCGCAGGGCGGCGCGGGCCGTCTCGGCCGGTGAGCCGCCCCGCGCATCCGCGGCGGCGGAGACGAGCCAGGCGGCCAGGGCCCCGCCGGCCAGGAGCGGGGGGTACCCGGAGAGGAAGGCGGCGGCGAAAGCGACCCCGAGCAGGACGGGGCTGCCGGCGAAGAGGAGGAAGGCGGGCAGCAGGGCCAGGCCGGAGACGTGGTTCAAGAACGGGAGCCGGCCGATCATCAGTCCGCCGAGCATGAAGGCCGCGGCCGCGCCGGCCGCGGCCCAGCGGGAGAAGGCGAGCCGGCGCAGCCAGAGATACGAGAAGGCTCCGGCGAGCCAGAAGTGGACCAGCAGATAGAGCGGGAGAGCCGCCGCGAAGGGGAACAGGTGGAAGAGCACGGTGCCGGGATACCATGCGGCGCCCTGCATGTGGGCCGCGCCCGGCATCCCGAAATAGACGTACGGGTTCCACAGGGGCGGGGTCCCGCGCTGCGCCATTTCGGCGGGCAGGGCGCGCCAGGGATGGTGGAGATAGGTGAGGTCGCCCCAGTAGAAGGGCTCTCCCAGGAGCGCGGGACCCAGGAGGACCAAAAGCGGCAGGCAGAACAGCCCGAGCATCGCCGCGTCGCGCCGCCCGAAGCGGGGCCGGGTCATGGCCCGACGGGCTCCCGGCCCAGGCGGGGGCACCAGCGGGCGCCCTCGCTCAGGGCCGCCTGCGCCGCGGCGTCCCGGCCGAGGGACTTCTCCAGCGCGGCCAGCTCCTTCCAGGTCGCCAGCCGGAACGGGTTGCGCGCGGCCGCTTCGCGCAGCTGCGCCGCGGCGCCTTCCGGGTCGCCTTGGCCGGCCAGGGCCTGAGCGAGGAGGAGATGGGCTTCGGGGTCCGCCGGCCTCAGCCGCAGCGCCGCCTCCGCCGCGGCCCTGGCGGCCGCGGGCTGCGCGGCGGCGAGCTCACGGGAAGCCCGGACCTTGGCGCGGTCCGCGGCCCACAGGTCCCACAGCCACACGTTGGCGGCCGCGCCCGCCGCGAGGACGAGCAGGAGGGCGGGCCCCTTCCAGCGCGCGGGGATGTTGATCCCGCGGTCGCTCTCGGGGGCGGAGCACGCGACGAAGTAGGAGAACAGCCAGAGGTTGGCGGGCACCGAGAGGGGCCAATCCCAGAGGGAATGGAACAGGACGGCGAGGGCGCCGAAGCGCTTGTAGGGGCTTCCCGCGCGGAAGGAGGCCGCGATCCCGGCGAACCAGAGCGCCATGAAGGGCAGGCCGTACCCGACCGCGGTCTCCAGGATGTACTGGTGCGCGTACGCCGTCCCCAGGCCGCCGGCCTCGCGGAAGCTTTGGACCACGTGGGCGTAGGCTCCGGGGCCGAAGCCGGAAAGAGGCCGCTCGAATATCATGGCCCCCGCCGCCTTCCACCATTCCCAGCGGTTGAGCACTTCCGGGGACTGGAACTTGTCGTAGATGAACACCAGACACAGGAGCGCCCCGGCGGCTCCGAGGACGAGCCGGGACCGCTCCCTCCAGGACGAGGTCAGGACCACGGCCGCGGACAGACCGAGCCAGGCGCCGACGCTGTGGGCCCACCAGAGGTTGAGGACCAGCCCCGCGGCCAGGAGCCAGTCGCGCCGCTCGAGGGCGAGCGGCAGCAGCAGGAGCACCGTCCCCGCGTAGACGTTGACGTTGGACATCGCGCTCTCGGGCCGGTCATCGCCCCATACCAGGCTCTGGTAGGACGCGAGGAGGACCAGGATCCACGCCGCGACCCGGAGGACGGCGTCCACCCGGGCACGCCCGCTCCGGGGGATGAGGGGGAGGAGGAGGAAGACGGCCAGAGCGTCCAGCAGGGGGAGCCACTCGGGCAGAACGACCGCCCGCAGGGGGCTGAACCAGACGGCCGCCGCGCTCAAGAGCGCCAGGGCGCCGCACCAGAGCGCGGTGCGCCGGGGCGGGAGCGGCAGGTAGCCGCCGCCGACGCGGAGGAGCAGCCAGAGGCATAGGCCGGAGGAGAAGACGAGATGGACCAGGACCTGGGCCCAGAGGTCCCAGGCGCCGCGGAGCAGCAGCCCTCCCGCGATGGCGAGCGCCAGCAGGGCGGGCAGGATCACCGCGGGGCTCAGCTCGGGATGATCTTGGTGGTGACGAAGATCAGCAGCTCCACCCGGGTGCGGTCCTTGGATTTCTTCTTGAAGAGCCAGCCGATGATCGGGATATCCCCGAAGAAGGGCACCTTGGCCACCTGCTCGGTGATCGTGTCGGTGATGAGTCCGCCGATGACCACCGTGCCCCCGTCCTGGACGATGACCGTGGTCTCCGCGGTCCGGTTGTCCGTGGCGATGGCGCCCGTGCCCCCGGCGCTCGCGGTGGTGGCCGAAGGCTGCGTGACCGTAGGCTTCACCTGCAGGGTGATGCGGCTGTCGGCGTTGATCGTGGGCGTGACTTCCAGGGTGATGCCGGTCATCTGGTAGCCCACCGTCTCCGCGGTGGTCACGCTCCCGCCGCCGGCCGGGGTCGTCTGCGTGGTCACGTAAGGGATCGAGGTCTGGATCTGGATCTTGGCCTGCTTCCCGTTGATCGTCGTGATCTTGGGGTCGGAGAGCACCTTGGCCTTGCCCTCGGAGGCCGCCGCGGTGAGGGTGGCGGTGAGGAAGTAGTTGTTGGTGACGCGGCCGAAGGTGAACGCGCCGAAGATCGTCGACGCGGGCAGGCCGACCCCGGTGCCGCGGCCGTCCGCTCCCTCGCCGGCGGCCGTGTTGGCGTTCCTGTCGATCGGGTGCGTGAGCTTGTTGGAGGTGGCGGTGATGCTCGGGTTCTGGGTCGTGCCGAAGAGGTTCGTCCCCTGCTGCCCGCCGATCTTTCCCCCGTCGGAGCCCAGGTAGTCCCACTGGATACCGAAGCTGACGTCCTTGGAGAGGTTCACCTCGACCAGCTTCGCTTCGATGAGCACCTGTTGGGGGCGGGTGTCCAGCTCGGAGAGCAGGCGCTCGACGCTGGCGATGCCGTCCATGGTGTCGGTGATGATGAGCGCATTGGTCTTTTCATCCACCACGATGCTCCCGCTCCGCCCTTCGGCGGACCGCACCGCGTCGATGGAGACCTTGATCTCGGCGGCCTTGCTGTACTTGAGGCGGATGACGCGGGTCTGATTGACGGCCACGGCCCTTTCCTTGGTCAGGGTCGAGGGAGTCATGACGCGCAGGATGTTCTCGCCGACCTGGCTGGCGACCAGGCCCTGCATGGAGAGGACGGTCGTGAAGACCTCGTTGAACGGGACGTCGGCCAGATGCAGGGTCAAGGAGCCCGCCACGTCCGGCCCGTAGACGATGTTGATGTTCGCCTTGGTGGCCATGAAGTTCAGGATGTCCCGCATGTCCATGGCGTCGAACTCGACGGTGACGGGGTCGGTCGGCAGGGTCGCCATGATGTCCCGGCGGGACTTGCTGTAGCCCCCCCTCTTGGCCGAGGACTTCCTGACCGGCGCTTCTTCCGAGGCGGAATCCTCGCCGGAGGACTGCGCGTCGCCGCTCATGGCCATCTGCTCGACGGAAGTGGAGGGTTCGGAGCTCATCCCCTCCGGGAACCTGTCCGCGGCCGGCGCCTTCTTGACGGGCTTGGGTTTGGGGGCGGGGGCGGCGACGGGCTTGGCCGGAGCGGGAGCGGCCGGGGAGGTTTCAGCGGCGGCCTCCTTCGCCGGCGCCGGGGTCACCGCGGCGTCGCGCAGCGGAGCCGCGGGCGCCTTGGGGGGCGCGGGCGTCGCGGGGGCGGCGGCCGGAGCGGGCTTGGCCGGCGCCTTGGGGGCCCTGGACTCAAGTACGGCCGGGGCGGAGGCCGGGGTCTTGACGGCGGCCGGACCCGCTGCGGGGGCCGCGGGCGGAGCGGGTTCGTCTGCGCCGCCCCCGAGGAGGCCGATCTTCAGGTTGGATCCCTCCCAACTGGCGCTGTAGGCGACCATCTTCTTCAGATAGAGGACGACGCGGGAAGCCATCGACGGCTCGCGCTGGTATTGGCCGGAACGGACCTGCTTGAGGAACCGCCCCTTCCCTTCCACGTACTGCGACGGCGAGGTGTGTTCGGTGTCGGACACTTCCACGACCAGGCGCGGGGGCTGCTCGAGGGTGAAGGTCTTGAACTGGGTCTTGCGGGAGAGATAGACGGTGACCTGGTCGGAGTCGACCTCGATGCCGTCCAGGGTGGCCGCCTCGGCGGCCCAAAGAGCCGGGATGGGGCCGGCGCCGGCGAGCGAGGCGGAGACGATCAGAGCGATGGCTCGGTCAATCCAATGGTTTCTCATGAAATCACTCCTCGGCCTCGTTCTCCTCGCCCAAACGGAAGGTCCGGGTATCCTTATCCTCGGTCGTCAGCGTGACGCTCTTCTGGGGCAGGCTGATCTGACCCTTGACGCCGGGGATATGCTTCTTCTTGTAATCGTACAGTTTTCCGTTGCGGAGGATGAAGCCGGTGCGGCTGTCGATGTCCAGAAGCACGGCGAAACTCCCCTGCCGGTCCTTCATGATGCCCCGGAGCTCGAGGTTCTGGATGCTGAAGTCCTCGAGGGTGAACTCCTTGGCTTCCGCGGTCATGCGGCCGCCGCCCCCGCCCGAGCCTGAGACGGGGGAGAACGGGTCCCGGAATCTGGCTCCCCCGTACAGATCGTCGACCGTCAGGGCCCGCGCCGGACCGGTGGAGGCCTGCACCCCGGCCGCGGCCGCGGTCGAGACGGCCGGCGCCGCGGCGGCCTGGGAGACCGCGGGAGCCTTGGGGTCCGCGGCGGACGCGCCCGCGCCTGCGGAGCCGACGATGAACGCCGCGATCAAGGTGCGCATATCATCCTTTGTACATGTACGAGATCAATTCGAAAGTGATCGTCATCGTCCCGGTGGCGGGGTCAGGCCGGCCGTAGACGAGCCCGCGGACGTTGAAGATCCGCTCCTGCAGGGCGAGCGCCGCCAGGAAGCGGCCGAGGTTATGATAGGTCCCGGACATGTCCACCCTATAGCTCACCTCGACGAAATGGGGCTTGGGGGAGGCCTTGCCGATCGTGAAGGAATTCAGCTTCATGGCGTACTTCACCGACAGGTCGCTCACGAGCTCGATCACCCCGGGGAGATTGGGGTCCTTGGGAAGGCGCCGCTCCGCCTCGATCGCCTGCTGGTTGAGCAGCTCGAGCTCCTGCTGGATCTTGTTGAGGCGGCCCGCCACCGCCTTCGCCTTCTCGATCTTCTTCTCGACCTCCTCGATCTTGGCGCGGGTCGCCGCGATCTTCGCCGAGGTGGGGAGCCAGAAATACTTGATGTAGGCGAAGCCCCCGCCGCCCAGGACGATCACGGCGAGCGCGAGCATCTGCTGCTGCTGCTTGGTCAATTTGATGTCGAGTTTCGCCATCAGGGCTTCTTCTTGGGCGGCGGCGCCGCCGCGCCGGGGGTCCGATAGGTTGCTCCCATGGTGAAGGTGATCTCCCCGGCGGACCCGAACTTCAGGGGCCCGAGCGCGGGGGCTGTGAACGCGCCGGTGGAGTTCAGGACGCGCAGCCAGGTGGTCACGTTGTCGACGGAGGCGGATTGGGAGCCCATATTGAGGGTGAGCTGGTCCGGCCCGCTGGCCTTGGCGTCGAGCGTGGTCAGCCAGATCCCGGAGGGCAGCATCTTGAGGAGTTCGGTCATGAAGCGGGGATAGAACGGGCGGGCCCGGTCGAGTTCGTTCATCACGTCCAGGCGGGCCTTCACGGCCTTGGCCTGGGCCTCGAGGGCCTCCACCTGCTGCACGATGGCTTCGAGCTTCTTGTATTTCGCCTCGCTTTCGGCGAGCGAGCGCGCCAGGGAGACGCTGCGGTAGAAGTGCGCCCCCGAGATGCCCAGGAAGAGCAGGCCGAAGACCCCGGCGACGAAGCCGACCTGGACCAGGCGCTGCCGCTGCAGCTCCTTGTCCAGGATCTCCTGCGGGACTAGGTTGACCTTGATCATTTCCAGTCCCGGTTCTTGCGCAAGGCCAGGCCCGCGGCGATCCCCATGGCCGACAGGATGTCCGCCGGGATGTCCTCGGGGGCCTGGGCCAGGTACGAGAAGGGGTTCAAGACCGTGACCGGGACCTTGAGCTCCCCGGTGAGGAACTTCGACAGGTTCTTCATCCGGGCGGAGCCGCCGGACAGGACTATGCGTCCGATGGAGCGCTCCGGGCCCTGGGAAAGATAGAAGTCAACGGAGCGGTGCAGCTCCGCGACCAGGTCCTTGAGGGAGCCGGCCAGGGCCTGCGAGACGCCCAGGGCATCCCGGTTGCCTTCCTGGAGGGCTTTCTCCTTCTCCGCCGCGTCGAGCATGAGGCCGTTGGCCTTCTTGGCCTCCTCGGCCTTCACGACATCGCACTGCAGGGTCTTCGCGATCGCCTTGGTGAAGGTGTTCCCGGCAATGAAGACGTCGCGCACGACGCGGGTGATCCCGTTCTCGATGATGGACAGGTTCGTCACCGTATGCCCGATGTTGAGGCACAAAGTCGAGCCGGCGTTCTGAGCCGGGTCGAGCGTGGCCTCGAAGACGTTCTCGAGGGCGAAGCAGTCCACGTCGATGATGGCGGGCTTGAGTCCCGCCCCCTCCAGGACCTCCACCCGGGACTGGATGACGTCTTTCTTGGCCGCCACCAGGACGCTCTCCATCTTGCGCTGCCCGTCCTCGACGATCTCGTTGAGGATGTGGAAGCTGAGATGGACCTCGTTGATGTCGAAGGGGATGAACGGCTCGGCCTCCGCGGCGAGGGTCGCGCGCAGCTCGTCCTTGGTGAGGAGCGGGAACTTGACGTAGCGGACGATGACGGAGTTCCCCGACACCGAGGCGGCGGCGTGCTTGGTCTGTATCCCCTTCTGTATTAGGAGGGCCTTGAGGATGTTGATGGCCTGCTGCTTCTTCTCCTCCGGAGAACTCTCCCCCTTATCCAGCGGGATGTTCCCCCAATGCGTCAGATGGAGGCCGGTGCCCTGCTTCTCGATGCGGACCACCTTGATGGAGTAGCTCCCGATGTCCACGCCAAGGATATCGGAAGAGCCCATGAACAGGCTCTCCGCCTTGCTCTTGAGTCCTTTGATGTCGAAGCGCTGAAGTTGCTCTTTCAAGTTCATCATCACACCATACGTACCGCTGACAGGTCGCCGCACCGTCACCCACGACGGGAAAAAAAATACGCCGATGCCCCAAAGCCCGGGGCGCTCGGCGCAGGCCGACTACGGCATTGGTATTTGTAACAGGATTACGCCGATTTGTCAAGCCCTTTTTTATTGTGGTAGAATTGTCCGCGCAGCCCGGACCGGACCCACCCGGCTTGAACACGATTCGATGACGTCTCCTTCTGAAGCGGTATTATTCGATTTCGGCGGCACTCTCGACGCGAACGGAGTGGCGTGGAAGGAGCGTTTCGCCTCCATTTATAGGCAGGAAGGATTGCGGGTCCCCGCGGAACGGTTCGACCGGGCTTTCTACGATTCCGACGACAACCTCCCTCTGCGCTTCGCCCTGGCTGGAAAAGGGCTGGAGGAGACCGTGCGCCTGCAGGTCGGCTGCGTCCTGGAGCATCTGGGCGGCGCGACGGACCCGGACCTGGCCGAACGGGTGACGCGGCGCTTCGTGGCGGAGTCCCTGGACGCCCTGCGCCGCAACCGCGGGCTCCTGGCCCGCCTGCGCGCCCGCTGCCGCCTGGGGATCGTCTCCAACTTCTACGGGAATTTGGAGGACGTGCTGGCCTCCGTCGGGTATCGCGAGCTCTTCGACGTGGTGGCCGATTCCGAACGGGTCGGCGCCGTCAAGCCGGACCGCGCCCTCTTCGAGTACGCCCTGCGCGCCCTCGGCGCGGAGCCTGCGGCCGCCTGGATGGTGGGCGATTCCCTGAAGCGCGACATCCGGGGCGCCGAGGCCCTGGGCCTGCGCCATGCCTGGCTCGTCGGAGACCGCCTCGGCTGCGAGCCCTGCTGCCCGCGGGGGAACACCCTCCGCTCCCTGGATGACCTGGAGCCGCTCCTGACGTCCAAAAGGGTCCGCGCATGAACGCCGGGATCATCGCCGCCGGGCACGGGTCGCGCCTGCGCGGCCTGGGGGCGGGCGTTCCCAAGCCGCTCTTCCCGGTGGCCGGGAGACCGCTCATCCATTGGGTCGCTCTGGGCCTGCGCGCCGCCGGGACGCGCTCGGTCACCCTGCTCTTGAACTCTTCCGGAGACGCGGTGCGCGCCTACCTGGAGCGCGAGCCCCACGGCCTGGACTGGACCTTCCTGCGCCAGGACACCGCCTCTTCCTGGGAGAGCTTCCGCCTCGTGTCGCGGACCCTGGCGCAGGGCTCCGAGGAGTTCCTCCTCAGCACGGTGGACGCCCTGGTCCCCCCCGCGGAGACCGCGCGCTTCGCCCGAGAGGCCGCGGCGGCGCCCCGGCCGGACGCGGCCCTGGCCCTGACCCGCTTCGTGGAGGACGAGAAACCCCTGTGGGCGGACCTCGACCCCGACGGCCGCGTGTCGGCCCTCGGCCCCGGCGCCGTCCGCCGGGACGCCGTCACCTGCGGCGTCTATTACCTGACCCGCGGCGCGGCGGCGGTGATGCCTGAGGCGGCCGCCTACGGGCGTCTGCGCGACTATTGGGCCGCCCTGCTCGCGGGCGGCCGTACCGTGCGGGGAGTACTGCTCTCCGACACCGTGGATCTCGACCGGGCGGAGGACCTGCCCGCGGCAGAAAGGATGGCCTCATGTTTCGATGCCTAGGAGTGTACCGCGAGGTCTCGAACTCCCCGAACCGGGAGACCGACGACGCCCTGATCCTGCGGGCCGTCCTCGAGCAGCTCGAGTCGCTGGGGGTCCAGACCCGGGTCGTGACGCCCGAGGAGCTGGACCCCGCGCAGTGCCGGGACTTCGACGTCGTGCTCCCCATGTGCGAAGCCTACCCCCGGATCAAGGCCCTGGCGACGGAAGCCGCGCGGGGGGGCCGGACCCTCTGGGTGAATCCGCCGCAGTCGGTGCTGAACTGCTACCGGCAGGCGATGATCCCGGCGCTGAAGCTGTGCCCGGGGGTCCGCTTCCCGGATTCCGAGCTCCGCTCGGTGGCGGACGGCCCCGGCAAACCGCCGGCTTACGCGGCCCCGGAGGGCTGGTGGGTCAAGCGCGGCGACGTGCACAACATGACCGACCACGACGTCATCCGGGCCCGGGCCTGGTCCGGCGTGACGGGCATCCTGCGCGACTTCGCCCAGCGCGAGATCGTCTCCTGGGTGGTCCAGCCGCACATCGACGGAGACCTCGTGAAATTCTACGGCGTCGGCCCGGGGCATTGGTTCACCTGGTTCTACCATGACCCGGTGCGCGCGCGGCGCACCCCCTACCGCCTCGACGACCTGGCGGAGCAGGCCCGCCGGGGCGCCGGGGCCCTGGGCTTGGAGGTGTTCGGCGGCGACGCCATCATCTCCCCGGGCGGCGTGGTGACCCTGCTCGACCTCAATTCGTGGCCGAGCTTCGCGCTGGTGCGGCGCGAGGCGGCCGTACAGATCTCCTGGCACATGCAGAACCGCCTGGCGGCGCGCCAGGGCGCGCCGTCCCCGGGGCAGCGCCGTCTTCCTCCTGCGGAGGGGGCGGCGCGCGACGCGGCGCCGCGCAGCGGTTCTGCGCTCGCGGAAAGGGCCGCGGCACAGAAGACCTCGGCGAAATCCAAGAAGGAGAGGACTCGATCATGAAAACGACGACGCGAACGGCGGTCAAGAACGGCGCCCCGGCAGCCGGCGGCGCGCAGGGCAGCGGGGTGGCGGGACCGCGCTCGCTGGAGCTCTTCACCGAGGAGCAGGGCTACTTCACTCCCGGGCTCCAGCAGATCGCCATCTTCTCCCAGCTCGTCATGGACAAGGGCCGGGGCGCGCTGCTCTACGACGTGGACGGGAAGGAGTACGTCGATTTCGTGGCGGGGGTCTGCGTCGCGGCCATCGGCCACGGCCATCCGGGCTACGCCCAGGCCATCGCGGAGCAGGTCGCCAATATCCACGTGGGCAGCTTCACGACCCGCAACCGCGTCGAGTTCTGCCGGCGGCTGATGCGGCACACGCCCAAGGGTCTGGACCGGGTCCAGCTCTACTCCGGCGGCGCCGAGTCGGTGGAGGCCGCCTTCCGGCTCGCCAAGAGCCATACCCAGGGCTTCGAATTCGTGGGCTTCTGGGGCGGCTTCCACGGCAAGACCGGCGGCGTGCTCCCGCTCCTCGGCGACACCTCGTTCAAGCAGGGGCTCGGTCCCCTCATGCCGGGGACCTATTCGTCGCCTTTTCCGGACCCCTACCGGTGCCCGCTGGGGACCGTCGGGAAGCATGATTGCGCGGCGCACTGCCTCGAGTTCCTGCGCAGCATGATCCGGCGCGCCACCACCGGCAAGCTGGCCGCGATCATCGTGGAGCCGATCCAGGGCACGGCGGGGAACATCATCCCCCCGGCCGGCTTCCTGCCGGGCCTGCGCGAAGTCGCCCACGAATTCGGCGGCCTGCTCATCGCCGACGAGATGATCACCGGATTCGGACGCACGGGAAAGTGGTTCGGCTGCCTCCACGAGGACGTGCGGCCCGATATCATCACCGTGGGCAAGGGCATGGGCGGCGGCTTCCCGGTCACCGGGCTCATCGCCCGCTCCGAGATCGCGGGGGCCAAGCCCTTCGCCAATCCCTCCGGGTCGTCCTCGAGCTACGGCGGCAACCCGCTGGCTTCGGCGGCCTGCAACGCGGCGATGCGGATCGTCGAGGAAGAAGGGCTCGTGGAGAACAGCCGGGTCATCGGGGAGCGGATCCTCGCGCGCCTGCGCAAGATGCAGGAGCGCTTCCCCTTCATGGGCGACGTGCGGGGCCGCGGGCTCCTCATCGGCGTCGAGATGATCAAGGACCCCAAGACGAAAGAGCGCCTGGGCCCGGTCTCGTGCCGGCGCATATTCGACGAAGGCCTGCGGCGCGGCCTGATCACCATGGCCTATTCGCCCGTCATCCGCATCAACCCGCCCCTGAACATCACGGCGGAGCAGGCCGACCGCGGGCTGGACATCCTGGAAGAGACCTTCGCGGCGGTATCCCGGACGCCCGACTTCGGCAAGTGCTGAAGGGCGCGCTCGTCGGATTCGGCCAGGTCGCGGAGCGCGCGCACGCGCCGGCCTTCCTGCGCGTGCCGGGACTTGCGGTCACGGCGGTGGCGGACGCGGGGGCCGAGCGGCTCGCCGCGGCGGCGCGCATCTTCCCCGGCGCCAGGACCTATCCGACCCTGGAAGCCCTCCTGCGGGGCGAGCCGGAGCTGGACTTCGTGGACATCGCGACGCCGCCCCACCTGCACGCCGCCCAGATCGGGATGGCGCTGCAAAGAGGCTGCCACGTGCTCTGCGAGAAGCCCCTGACGCTGAGCACGGAGGAGTTCGAGGCGGTCCTCCGGCGCGCGCGGGAGACCCGGAGGCTGGTGTTCCCCGTGCACAACTGGAAGCACGCGCCGCTGTTCCAGACGCTCAAGGGGCTCCTCGCGCGCGGGGCCATCGGGCGCGTCCGCCACGCGGAGTGGCACGTGCTGCGGACCCAGCCGGCCGCGGTGGCCGGCTCCGGGAAGGGGAACTGGCGCACCGACGCGAAGCTGTCGGGCGGCGGGATCCTCATGGACCACGGCTGGCACGCCTTCTATCTGCTCGGCTGGCTGCTGGGTTCGGCTCCGGTCTCGGCCGCGGGGATCCTCAAACCCGCGGCGGGGGCGAAGGGGGAGGGCGCCACCGACGTCGAGGCGACCTCGCTCATCCGCTACGGGTGCGGCGCCAGCGCCCTCATCCATCTGAGCTGGGCCGCGCCGCGGCGGGACCATTGGGGCGTCCTGTACGGCACCACGGGCTCCATCGACGTGCTCGACGACCGGCTGGCGATGCGCCACGGCGACGCGCCGCCCCAGTCCTACGCCTTCCCGGAGGGACTCTCGAAAGGCTCCGCCCATCCCGAGTGGTTCGCAGGGACCCTGCGCGAGTTCGCCGCGGCCCTACGGGCCGGGGACGGGGACCGGGGCGAGGCCGCCCTGGAAGAGGCCCGGCATTGCCTCCGGCTTCTGGGGGAGCTCTATCAGCGCGGCGCGCGCAAGGCGGGGAGCCGGACCGTCAAAGCATGACGCCCGACCAGGCGGTCCTGCGGGTCCCGCATCCGGAATTCCTGCTGGAGCGGATCGCCGGATTGAGCGTCCTGGAACGCCAGCTCTTCGTCCTGCGCCGGGCCGGCATCCGCCGCGTCTGGATCACGGCTCCCCGGCCGGGCGATCCGCGGCTGGGCGGGCTGCGCTGGCCGGAGGGGCTGGAACTCGTCTGGGGGGCGCAAGAGGCTGACGGCGCCCCCTCCGCGCAAGGTGCGACGGCTCGCCCCGGGGACGGCGGCCCCTTGGCCGCCGCCTGCGCGCCGCCCTACGTCGCCGTCTCCGGTGGCCATTTCATCCGGAAGGATACGCTGGAAGCCTTGCTTTCCGTCCCCCATGACCTGCCGACCTTCTACCAGGATTGGAAGAGCCAGGGGATCGTGCAGTTCTTTCCGGCGGGTCAGGCTCTGGGGGTGCAGATGGAGTTCCGGCCCCTGCCCCGGGGCGCCACATTCACGCTGGAAGCGCCGCTGCGGGACGGCCGGGTCCTCCGCTGGGTCCTGGACCAGGCCCGCAAGGAGACGGACGGGTTCATGGCCCGTCACTTCGACCGGAACATCTCCCTGGCCGTGACGCGGCTCCTGCTCGATACCCCCGTCAGGCCCACGCACATGACGGTGTTCAGCTCCTTGGTGGGGGTCGCGGGAGGCTTCCTGATGCTGGGGGGCACCTACCCCTTCGTTACGGCCGGAGCCGCGGCGGTCTGGCTGCACTCCGTGCTGGACGGCTGCGACGGGGAACTGGCGCGCCTGCGCTTCCAGGAGAGCCGTCTGGGCGGGCTCATCGATTTCTGGGGGGACAACGGCGTCCACTTCTGCCTATTCCTCTGCCTGGGACTGGGACGGGCGCGCGTGACCGGGAACTGGGTCCCGGCGCTGTTGGGCGTGCTCGCGGCCGGGAGCGCCGCGGTTTCCGCCTGGCTGGCGGCGCCCGAGTGGGCGCCGTCCCCGGGGCGGCCCGTTCTTCCTCCCGCGGAGGGGGCGGCGCCCGAGTGGGCGCCGTCCCCGGCGCCCGGCGGCCCCCTCTTCCGGGGGGTGGCGGACACCGGGGGTGCGGGCTCCCTGGGCCTCCTGGCGCGCGTCGAAAACACCCTGGCCCAGCGGGATTTCATCTATCTGCTGCTCTTCCTGGCCGTGGTCGGCTGGATCGACGTCTTCGTGGTCGCCGCGGGCGTCGGCTCTCCCCTGTTCCTCGCCGTCCTCCTGCTGCTGCGCTCCCGGCGTCCGTAAGGGCGTCTAGACGCTTGTTTGCCAAACCCACCTTTGGTACCATTTGCCGCACTATGTCGGACACGATCATCATCCGGGCGGAGAAATCGGTGGAGCGGCCGATCTCCGACCAGATCGTCCGCCTCGCCTATGGCCGCGAGTCCGAGGTCGTCCTGACCGAGTGCCTGCGCGCCACCGCGGAGTTCAACCACGAGCTCTCCATCGTCGCGGACCAGGGCGGGAAGCTCCTCGGGTACGCCCTGTATTCCGCCGCCACGGTCATCACCAACTCCGGCCCCCAGCGCGCCCTGGCCCTGGCCCCCATCGCGGTCCTGCCGGAATCTCAGAAGCAGGGGATCGGGGAACGGCTGGTCCGGCATGGGCTGGAACGGTGCCGGACGCGGGGCGTGGAACTGGTCTTCGCCATAGGCCAGCCCCAGTACTTCTCGCGCTTCGGATTCCGTCCCGCCGACTCCCTGGGCCTGCAATGCGAACTGCCCCTGCGCCCCGGAGACCTCCAGGCCATCGACTTGAGCGGGCGCCTCCTGGGCTCCATCCAGGGGCAGGTCCTCTGCCCCGCGCCGTTCACAGACGCCTTCCAGACATACTGAGTCCGCCCTCGAAGCCGGCAGGCATTTAATGATAATAGTAACAAACGCCCGCGCGCGTTCTGATTTGCTATACTCTCGAATCCTGTGAAATCGATTAAATCAGCATTATTTCTCCTGCTTTTTGCTTCGCTCGTCCCCCCCGCTGCCCGCAGTCAAGGCGCGGATGCCCCCGGGATGAACGCAGCCCCTGCATCGACCCCTGCGGCCTCCCTCCCCGCCCCGATCCCCATGGTGGCCCAGATCCAGATCCTCGGCCTCCAGCGGACTTCGGAGAGCGAGGTCCTGGCCATGCTGGAAGCCCGGGAGGGGCAGCCCTATCCGGCCGATGCCGAGTCGCAGGATTTCGGGAAGCTGCTCTCCTCGGGCCTGTTCACCGCCGTCTCGATGAAGCGGGTCGCGCTGTCCAGCGCGGCGATCCGCCTCGACATCCAACTGACCGAGGGTGCGCCGCAGGCGGAGTACCGCGCGGCGCCCGCGGCGTCCGCCCGCGAGGATGCGGAGCGCAAGCTGGGCGCCGCCGAGCCCGACGCCGTGCCGACGCCGCCGTGGGTCATCGGGGAGCTGGAATTCCGCGGGAACCGCAACGTCAAGCCCGGGGCCATCCGCAGCCAGGTGAAGGGCCGCAAGGGGGACCTGTATGACCGCGCCGACCTGGACCGGGACATCCAGGCCGTGCTGGGGCTGGGAAACTTCGACCGGGTCGCGGCGGACCTCTCCGCGCTGAAAGACCGGCCGCTGCCCCCCCACTTCGCGAGCGTCTCCGGCTCCCCTTACCCCGTCCGCGTCGTCTTCATGCTGGAAGAGAAGCCCCTGGTGGGCCGGATCGAGTTCGCGGGACGGCAGAAGATCTCCAAGGGACGCCTGAAGGACGAGATGGAGCTCAAGAAGAAGGACCCCTTCGACCAGGTGAAGGTCCGCCGGGACACCGAGAAGATGCTGGAGCTGTACCACAAGAAGGGCTATCACCGGGCGACCATCACTCCCGTGGTGTCCATCGACACGGCGACCCTGAAGGCCGATGTGCTGTTCCGGATCTTGGAGGGACCGAAGGCCAAGATCGCGGAGGTGCGGTTCACGGGCGCCCAGGCCTTCAAGACCAAGAAGATCGCCAAGAAGCTGACCGTCAACCGCCGGAAGAAGGTGTTCTCCGAGAAGGACCTCCCCGAGGACCTGAAGAAACTGGAGACCTATTATAAGAACCAGGGCTACGTGGACTTCCGGATCGCCCACTCCAGCGTCACCACCAGCGCAGACCTCACCAAGATCTACCTGGACATCACCCTGGAAGAGGGGCGCCAATACCGCTACGGCGACACCACCTTCAGCGGGCACGTCCTCTACACCTCCACGGAACTGGCCAAAGCCCTGGAATACCGCAAGGGCAAGCTGTTCAGCCAGGAGAAGTTCGACCTCTCGATCGCCGGCATCCAGGAGCTCTACGCCGAGAAGGGGCGCCTGCGGACCCAGATCTCCCCCGAGAAGACCGTCAACGACAAGACGAGCCTGACCGACGTGAACTTCTTCGTCACGGAAGGCGATCCGGTCTACGTGGACCACGTGGACGTGGAAGGGTTCAAAACCACCAAGGGCTACGTATTCCGGCGCGAGGTGGTCATCAAGCCGGGGATGCTGTTCCAGGCCTCCAAGATCCGCAAGAGTCAGGAAAAGATCATGAACCTCGGCTTCGTCGACGACGTCCAGCTCGACGTGCAGAGCCCCTACGACCCCAACAAGGTCGACCTGACCTTCGAGGTGGTCGAGGGCAAGCCCGGGATGTTGACCGCCGGGGCCGGGTTCTCCTCCCTGGACGGACTCATCGGGACCCTGTCGCTGCAGCATCTGAACCTCTTCGGCCGCGGCTGGCGCAGTTCGGCCAACTGGTCGTTCGGCTCCCGCGTCAACGACTTCTCGGTCTCCTGGACCACCCCGTGGATCCAGGACCGCCCCATCAGCCTGGGCTTCGACGTCTTCAACACCCGCCGCATCTCGGCCTACGAGGGCTCCAGCCGGGCCTACACGAACAAGCGCACCGGCGGCTCCATCCGGGTGGGCCCGCGCTTCCAGGACGACAAATACCAGCTCTCCTTCCGCTACTCGTTCCAGCGGATCCAGACCTTGGACGTCCAGAACCAGTTCTCGACCTCCCTGACCGAGGGGACGAGCCTCCAGTCCTCGATCGGGGTGGACATCGCCCGGGACACGCTGGACAACGTCTGGGACCCGACCCGGGGCTCGCGCAACTCGCTGGGCGTCACCCTGGCCGGCGGGCCGGTCATGGGCGACATCAACTTCCTCAAGCCGGCGATCTCGAACTCCTGGAACAAGACGCTCTTCGACGTGATGGACTATCCCTTCGTCATGACGGTGGGCAACCGCGCGGGCTACGTCACGCAGTTCGGCCAGACCAAGGTCGTCCCCGTCTTCGAGCGCTACTTCGTCGGCGGGCAGGACACGCTGCGCGGGTATTCGGCCTTCGGCGAGGCCGGCTACCGCGACGGCGGCAAGGTGTACGACGTTTTCAACGTGGAGTTCGGCTTCCCTCTGGCCCGGGAACGCCGGCGCACGATCGTGAAGTTCGTGATGTTCTACGACCTGGGCGGCGCCTGGGACAACACCCGCTCGGTGCGCTTCCAGGTGGGACAGGGCGAGCAGGACCTCAAGAGCGACGTGGGCTGCGGCATCCGCTTCACCACGCCGGCCTTCCCCATCCGGCTGGACTGGGGCTACGGCTTCCAGCACCGGCCGGGCGAATCCAAGTATCAGATCAACTTCGGCATAGGAAACCTATTCTGATGAACCGAATCCTCGCGCTGTTGTTGTTGACCGCCGGTCTCGCGGCCCGCCCCGGGGCGGCGCTTGAGGTGAGCCTGGAGGAGAACCGCGCCCAGCGCGGGAACATCGGCTACGTGGACATCCAGCGGGTGTTCCGGCTCTACCCGGAGACCCGGAAAGCCAAGCAGAGCTACGCCGAGATCGTACGCCAGGCGGAGGAGCAGGTCAACTTGAAGAAGGCCGAGCTCATCGGCCTGCGCGGGGAACTGTCGCGGCTGCGGGCGGAGCGCGAGGTCGTCGCGAAGACGCCGATCGTGACCACTCCCCCACCCGCGCCCGTCCCCCCGCCCGCGCCCCTCCCGGAGACGGGAGCCGAGGACCCCGGCCAGCCGCCCGCGGCGGCCACGGCCCCCGTCGCGGGGTCGGATTTCGGTTCGCTGCCGGGGATGGCCGGCGAGGTCCGGCCGGCGACCGCGACCGTGCGGCCCTTGGTCATCAACATCCCCGGGGTCACCGATTCGCCGATCGTCGTGCAGCCCCCCGGGGGAACGGAGACGCCCGAGACCGTCGCGGCCTCCAGCCCGGCCGTCTCGGGGGCGCAGGCGGACCTGCAGGAGGCGTTGCGGTCGGCGGCGGCGCTGGCGCCGCCCCCGCCCTCGGCGCGTCTGGCGGAGCTCGACGAGGAGATCGCGGCCAAGGAGAAGGACCTCGCCGCCAAGGAGAAGGCCTTTCGGACGTTCGAGGGGGACGTGGAGAAGAACCTCATCGCCATCGAGGGGAAGCGCTCGGAGATGCTCCTGGGCAAGATCTACCGCGCGGTCCGCGAGGCCGCCCGCGAGAACGGGGTCAGCGTCGTCGTGGATAAGAGCCAGATACTCTTCGGTCAGGACTCCGTCGACCTGACCGACAAGGTGATCCGCAAGTTGGAGGGTCTGCAGCCATGAGGATGACATTGCGGGAAGTCGCGGCCCTGACCGGGGCCGCCCTGGAGGGGAACCCCGAACACGTGATCGAGGGCGCGGCGGGGCTCCTGGAAGCCCAGAGCTCGGAGGTCGCGTTCCTGGAGAACGCGAAGTACGCCCCCCACGTGCTGCGCAGCGCCGCGGGAGCGGTGTTCCTCCCTCCGGCTTCGCGCGCGCACCCCGGCGGGCCGGCGAACCGCCTGTACTGCGAGCAGCCGCGCTGGGCGCACGCCCAGGTCCTGCAGCTGATCAAACAGGAGCGCTGGAAGCCGGTGCCTCCCATCGTGAGCCCCAAGGCCGAGATCCACTTCGAAGCCCGGCTCGGGAAGGACGTCTCGGTGGGACCGTTCACCATCATCAACCGGCGCTCCATCGTCGGGGAGCGCACCCAGATCGGGGCGCAGGTCTACATCGGCATGAACGCCCGGGTCGGCTGCGACTGCGTGATCCATCCCCAGGTCGTCATCGGCGACTACTGCGAGGTCGGCGACCGGGTGATCCTCCATCCCGGGACGGTGCTGGGCTCGGACGGCTACGGCTACTGGACCGACCCCAAGACCGGCGAGCACCGCAAGATACAGCAGGTCGGCCGCGTGGTGCTGGAGAACGACGTGGAGCTGGGCGCCAACGTGACGATCGACCGGGCGACGACGGGCGAGACCCGCGTGGGGGCGGGGACCAAGATCGACAACCTGGTCCAGCTGGGGCACAACGTGACCCTCGGCCGCAATTGCCTGCTCATCTCGCAGGTCGGGGTCGCGGGCTCCACCCGCGTGGGGAACCAGGTGATCCTCGCCGGACAGGCCGGCATCGCCGGACACCTGACGATCGGCGATGGAGCCGTGGTGACCGCGCAGACCGGCGTCATGAGCGACGTCGCTCCCAAGAGCATCGTGTTCGGCTCTCCCGCGCGGCCGCATAGGGAGGCCATGAAGCTCCAGGCCATCTTCTCGAAGCTGCCGGAGATCTACGAGGCGTTCCGCCAGCTCAAGGCGAAGGTGTCGGGCAAGGAGACCCTCCATGCAGAAGGATAGATTCGAAGCCCAGACGACCATCGAGCGCCCGGTGACCCTGGAGGGGATCGGCCTGCACACCGGCAACGCCTCGACCCTGACGTTCCAGTCCGCGCCGGCGAACACCGGCATCCGCTTCTTCCGCTCGGACCTGCCGGGCCGCCCCATGATCCCGGCCCGGCTGGGCTACGTGGTGGCGACCCTGCGGGGCACCAATATCGGCATCGGGGACGCCAAGGTCCACACCGTCGAGCACGTCCTGGCGTCTTTGACCGGACTGGGCATCGACAACGCCGACGTGCACGTGAGCGCGAACGAGCCGCCGGCCATGGACGGGTCCGCCCGCCCCTTCTTCGCGGCGCTGCTCAAGGCGGGGATGCGGCGCTACCCGGACCAGCCGAAACGGCACCTCTGCATCCCGGAGGAGGTCACCTACGAGGACAAGGGCTCTTTCTACCGCGCCGTCCCCTCGGAGCATTTCGAGGTCAAGGCGACGCTGATCCACGACCACCCCCTGGTGCCCAAGCTGGAGCTCTCGGTGCGCATCGACCCCGAAAGCTTCGTCTCCGAGATCGCGGGGGCCCGGACCTTCTGCTTCGAGCACGAGGTGGCGTACCTGAAATCCCAGGGTCTCGCTCAGGGCGGCAGCCTGGAGAACGCGGTGGTCATCGGCCGGGACAAGATCCACACCACGCCGGACGGACTCCGGTTCCCGGACGAGTTCGTGCGGCACAAGGTCCTCGATCTGATAGGGGACCTGACGCTGATCGGACGCTCGCTGTTCAAGATCCGGGTCGAGACGGTCCGCCCCGGGCACGCCCACAACATCGAATTCGCCAAGCTGCTGGCCCAGGCCGCGGTGCGGATGCGCGGCAAGACGCGCGCCGCCGAAACCTCGGCCTGAGGCCGTCCCATAGGAGGGATATCATGACAGACGCCGCTCCGGGGCCCGCGCCGGCCCCCGTCAGGACCATCGGACCCAGCGAAGTCCAGAAGCTCATCCCCCACCGCTATCCGTTCCTGCTGGTGGACACGGTGGACATCCTGGAGGAAGGCAAGCGCGCCTGCGGGACCAAATGCGTGACCTTCAACGAGCCGTTCTTCCAGGGGCACTTCCCCGGCACTCCCATCATGCCGGGGGTCCTCATCCTGGAGGCTCTGGCCCAGACCGCCTGCGTCATGGTGATGGCGACGGGCGGCTATGAGAACAAGATCGCCTTCTTCCTGGGCATCGATGGGGCGAAGTTCCGCAACCCCGTGCTGCCGGGCTCCGTGCTGAAGCTGTGCGTGGAAGCCACCCGGCTCGGCGGCCGGGCGGGGCGCTTCACGGCGCAGGCTATGATCGGGGGCAAGATCGCGGCGGAAGCCGAGATGTCCTTCGTCCTCGCGGACCGGGAACGGAAAACGGGAGCGCTATCATGAGCGAGAACATCCATCCCACGGCGGTACTGCACCCGTCGGCGAAGGTCCATCCGACCGTGAAGATCGGGCCGTACGCGGTCATCGGCGAGGACGTCGAGATCGGGGCGAACTCCACCATCGGCGCGCACGCCATCCTGGAGTTCGTGCGCATGGGTGAGGGGAACGTCATCCACCCCCACGCCTGCGTGGGGACCCCCCCGCAGGACCTGAAATACGCCGCCAACCCGACCCGGACGCATCTCGTCATGGGGGATCGGAACACGGCGCGCGAATGCGTGACCCTGAACCGCGGCGCCCACACCCCGGAGACCCGGATCGGGTCCAACTGCCTCTTCATGGCCTGCTCGCACGTGGCCCACGACTGCCGGATCGGCAACGGCGTCATCCTCGTCAACTCGGTGGGCATCGCCGGGCACGTGGAGGTCGGGGACAACACCGTGATCGGCGGCATCGTCGGGATCCACCAGTTCGTCCGGGTCGGCCGTTTCTGCATGCTGGGCGGGGGCTCCATGCTGGGCAAGGACGTCCCTTCCTTCGGCATGGTGCAGGGCGACCGGGCCACCCTGAGGGGGCTCAACCTCCTGGGCATGCGGCGCGCGGGCTTCAGCCGGGAGGCCATGCAGTCGGTGAAGGACGCTTACAAGACCCTCTTCCTCTCCGGCAAGCGCGTCGGCGACGCCCTGGCCGAGTTGCAGGCCGGCGGGCCGGGCCCCGAGGTGTCCGAGATGCTGGCCTTCATCGAGGTCGCCCTGAAGGGCAAGCGCGGGCTGGTCCGCCCCGCGCCGATCGGCGGGGGCGCGCGCGAGGAAGAAGAGGTGACGATCTGAGCCCTGCGGGCGAGACCATCGGCCTCATCGCCGGGTCCGGCCGCTTCCCCTTCCTGGTCGCGCAGGAGGCCCGGCGCCTCGGACAGCGGGTGTTCGCGGTCGGCCTCGCGGGGGTGACGGACGGAGCGCTGGCCGGCGCCGTCGATGAGCTGCAAGTATTCAAGCTGGGCCAGGTGAGCGCGCCCCTGGCAGCGCTGCAGCGCGCGGGGGTGCGCCGCGCCGTGCTGGCGGGGAAGGTCCAGCACGTGTCGGTGTTCGGGGGCATCCTGCCGGATCTGCGCGCGGTGCGCATCCTGGCGGGGCTGAAGGACCGGCGGACGGACACCATCCTCGCGGCCGTGGTCGAGGAATTCCGGAAGGAAGGCATCGAGATCATCTCCTCCGCGACGCACCTGGCGCACCTGCTGGCGGTCCCCGGCTGCATGAGCCGCCGGGCGCCGACGCGGGAGGAGTCCTCGGACATCGAGTTCGGCTGGCGGGCCGCCAAAGCCCTGGCGGGCGTGGACATCGGCCAGAGCGTGGTGGTGCGCGACCGGACGGTGGTCGCCGCCGAGGCCATGGAGGGGACGGACGCGGCCCTGATCCGCGCCGGGGAGCTCGTCCGCTCCCGCGCCGGTTCCGGAAAGACGGCCCTGGTGCTGGTCAAGGTCGCCAAGCCGCGGCAGGATTTCCGGTTCGACCTCCCCGTCCTCGGGCTCGACACGTTGAAGACGATGGAGGCCGCCGGCGCGACGGCGGTGGCGATGGAGGCCGGAAAGACCCTCCTGTTCGATAAGGAAGCCTTCCTCCAGACCGCCGACCGCATGGGCCTGGCGGTGGTGGGCGTGGAGGACGGGAGGAGCGGAGCGGGCGGCGCACCCCGAGACGCAGGGAGATCAACATGACCCGATCGAAGATCCGGATCGCGGTGGTCGGCGCCGGAAAGATGGGTTCGCTGCACGCCCGGGTGTCCGGCAAACACCCCGAAGTGGAGCTGGTGGGCGTCGGGGACCCCAACACCTGGCGCGCCCAGCTGGCGGCCTGGCGCGGCGGCGGACTCCCATATCGCGACTACAAGGACCTGCTCGGCAAGGCGGACGCGGCCATCATCGCCGTGCCTACCCAACTGCACTTCGAGGTCACCATGGCCGCCCTCGAAGCGGGGGTGCACTGCCTCATCGAGAAGCCCCTGGCCGCCACGGTGGCCGAGGCCCGGCAGATGCTGGACCTGGCGGAGCGCAAGGGACTCCAGCTCCAGGTGGGGCACGTCGAACGCTTCAACCCCGCGGTCCTGGGCGCCATCGAGCACATCCGCCTGCCCCGCTTCATCACGGTGGAGCGCCTGGGCCCTTACGACCCCCGCGTGGCCGGGATCGGCGTCGTGCTCGACCTCATGATCCACGACCTCGACATCCTCCTGACCTTGGTCGGCTCGGAAGTGGAGAACCTGGAGGCCATCGGGGCGAGCCTGTTCTCCAAGCACGAGGACATCGCCAACGTCCGCGTACGCTTCAAGAGCGGCTGCGTCGCCGACCTCACCGCGAGCCGCATCTCCATGAAGCGCTGCCGCAAGATCCGCATCTTCCAGGAGGACAGCTACGTCTCCCTCGACTACATGAACGCCTCGCTCCAGGTCTACCGCAAGAAGGGCCCGGAGCTCAAGAGCCTCAAGGACGTCGAGATCCTGGCCCCGAAGCTGGACAAGACCGAGCCCCTGCGCCAACAGCTGGACCACTTCCTGGACTGCATCCGGCACAACCGCAAGCCCTGGCCCTCCGGGGAGCACGGGCTTGAGGCCCTGAAGCTGGCGCTCCAGATCACCGAGGAGTTGGAGAAGTTCGAGCTGACGCACCACCAGCGTCCCGCCACGTTCCTGCCCAACTGGGCCCACCAGATCGGGAGCACCATCGCCCGGACCGTTTCCGACGCCATCCAGAGCGGCGGGGACTCCTGAGCCCGGAGGCTCCGAGACCGATGGACCGCAAACGCGGGATCGTCATCGTCGCGGGGGACCCTTCGGGGGACCTCTACGGCTCGATGCTGGTCCGGGAGCTGCGCGCGCTGGGTGATTTCCGCTTCGACGTGGTCGGGGGGACGCTCATGCGCCGCGAGCTCGCCCCGGGCGACGGGTTCCTCGCCGACCTGGCCTCGCACGGCATCGCGGGCTTCGTCGAACCCGTCCGCCGCATCCCGGCGCTGCTGGGCCTGCTGTCGCGTCTCAAGGTCCGCCTGGAGCGCCGCAAGCCCGCGGCGGTAGTGTGCATCGACTTCTACGGCTTCAACCGCTACGTCCTGGGCGCGGCCAAGGCGGCGGGGGTCCCGACCTTCTACTTCATCAGCCCGCAGGTCTGGGCGAGCCGGCCGGGGCGGGTCAACGTCCTGCGGCGGACCGTAGACCGGATGCTCGTCATCTTCCCCTTCGAGGAGAAGCTCTACCGCGACGCCGGGGTGCCCGTGGACTGGGTCGGCCACCCCCTGCTGGACATCCTGCCCCCCCCGCGCTCCCCGGCCGAGCGCCCGACGGGGTCTCCCCTCAGGCTGGGGCTCCTGCCCGGCTCCCGGCCGGGCGAGGTCCGGCGGCACCTGCCGGTGTTTTTGCAGGCGGCCGCGCGCATCCTCAAGGATTTCCCCCGCACGGAAGTGACGCTGTTCGCCGCGGCGGCGATCCCGGACGAGGTCTACCGCCTCTGGACCGGCCGCTGGCGGGGCCCGGACGGAGGCCGCATCCGGCAGGTCCGGGAGGCGGCCTACGCGGAGCGCTCCCGGCAGGACCTCGTGCTGACCTCCTCCGGCACGGCGACCCTGGAGAACGCGCTGCTGGGTCTGCCCATGGTGGTGGTCTACAAGCTCTCCTGGCCGACCTATTTCCTGGCGCGCGCCCTGATCCGGGTCCGCCACATCGCCATGGCGAACATCCTCGCGGGCCGCGGGCTGGTCCCCGAACTCATCCAGGGGGACGCGACACCCGAGCGGATCGCGCGCAGCGCCCTGGAGCTGCTGGGCGACCCGCGCCGTCTCCGCGCCCTGCGGCGGGACCTGACGGCGCTGCGGGAACAGCTCGGCGGGCCGGGCGCGGTGCGCCGGGCGGCGCGCATCATCCAGGAGGGCGCATGAACCTCGCGGCGAGACTGTGGCGCTACGTGGGACCGTACAAACTCCGCTTCATCCAGGCCGGCATCGCCATGGTGATCGTCGCGGCCTGCAACGGCGCCGTGGTATACCTCCTCAAGCCGATCGTCGACGGCCTCTTCGTCTTCAAGGACATGCAGAACCTGTTGGCCATCAGCTTCAGCGTCCCGGTGCTCATGGCCCTGAAGAACGCCGCGGGCTACGTCCAGAACTACCTGATGAGCTGGATCGGCCAGCGCGTGACGCAGGAGCTGCGCGAGGACCTGTTCCGGCACCTGCACAAACTCTCCCTGGACTTCTACGGCGAGCACAAATCCGGGGAGATCCTGGCCCGGGTGACCAACGACCTCACCTTGGTGCAGTCCGCCCTGCAGTTCGTGCCCCTTTACGTCATACGGGACTCCCTGACCGTGGTGGCGCTCTTCGGGGTCCTGTTCTTCCTGAACTGGCGCTTCACGCTGATGGCCCTGACCACCCTCCCGATCGCGGCGGCGCTCCTGATCATACTAGGGCGCAAGATGCGCGATTCCAGCATCAAGAGCCAGGCCATCATGGGGCAGATCTACCACCGCTTCCAAGAGAGCCTGCAGGCCATGATGCTGATCAAGGCCTACAACTACGAGGACGGCGCCATCGCGAAGTTCCAGGCGGAGAACGCCTCTTTCTTCGACCAGATGATGCGCTACCTCCGGGCCACCGCCCTCTCGGGGCCCCTGATGGAGTTTTTGGGGTCGATCATCATCGCGTTCCTCATCTACTACGGCGGCCGCGAGATCGTCCTGGGACGCATGACGCCCGGGGACTTCTCCGCCTTCCTGGCGGCGTTCTTCGCGGCCTACGCCCCGACCAAGAACCTGGCGCGGCTCAACTCCGAGGTCCAGCGCGGCCTGGCGTCCGGGGAACGGATCTTCCAGGTGCTCGACGAGAAGCCCCGGATCATCGACCGTCCGGGAGCGCGGCGCTTCGCGGGGCTGCGCGACGAGGTCCGGGTCGAGGGCCTCACCTTCCAGTACCCCTCGCGGGAAGTCCCGGCGCTCAAGGGCCTGGACCTGCGGGTGCGGCGAGGCGAGACCGTCGCCCTGGCCGGTCCCTCGGGCTCGGGCAAGAGCACCTTCATCCAGCTGCTTCTGCGGCTCTACGACACCGACCAGGGGCGCATCCTCCTCGACGGGACCGACCTGCGGGAGTTCGCCGTGCGCTCGGTCCGGGAGCACGTGGGCCTGGTCACCCAGGAGACCATCCTGTTCCACGACACCGTGTACGCCAACATCGTGATCGGCCGCGCCGGGGTCACGCCCGGGGACGTGGAGCGGGCGGCGCGCGTGGCCAACGCGGACGGGTTCATCCGCAGCCTCCCGGAAGGCTACCATACCATGCTGGGGGACCGCGGGATGCGCCTCTCCGGCGGCCAGCGCCAGCGCATCGCGATCGCGCGCGCCGTGCTCAAGAACCCGGCCATCCTGGTACTCGACGAGGCGACCAGCAACCTGGACTCGACCAGCGAGGCCGAGGTCCAGCGGGCCCTGGAGCGGCTCAAGGAAGGCCGGACCGTGGTGATGATCGCCCACCGCCTCTCCACCATCCAGAACGCCGACCGCATATACGTGCTGAACCAGGGCGAGGTCGCCGAGACCGGCACGCACCAGTCCCTGCTCGCGCTGGACGGGCTCTACCGAAAACTCTACGAGATCCAGCTCTCCGAACCCGCGGCAGCGTCGACCCCGGCGCCCGCGGCGGCCGAGCCTCAGGGCGGTACGGCATGAATCTGGAGGCGATGGTCGAGAAGATCGGCGTGTACCAGCCCAACACGCCGACCGACCTTCTGGAGAAGGCCTACAACTTCTCCAAGGACGCCCACTCCGACCAGGCCCGGGCCTCGGGGGAGCGCTACTTCGTGCATTGCGTCGCCGTGGCGGAGACTCTCATCGACCTGCGGCTCGACCTGCCCACGGTGTGCGCGGGGCTGCTCCACGACGTGGTCGAGGACACCAAGGTGTCCTCCCAGGACCTCAAGCGGGAGTTCGGCGAGGAGATCGCCCTCCTGGTCGAGGGCGTGACCAAGCTGGAGACCTTGCGCTTCAACTCGCGCGACGAGGCACAGGCGGAGAACTGGCGCAAGATGCTCCTGGCCACGGCCCAGGACATCCGCATCATCATCATCAAGCTGGCGGACCGCCTGCACAACATGCGGACCATCCATTTCCTGCCCTGCGACCGGCAGGAACGGATCGCCTACGAGACCAGCAGCCTCTACGCGCCGCTGGCGCACCGGCTGGGCATGTTCCAGCTCAAGAGCGAGCTGGAGGACCTGGCCTTCATGGTGCTGCACCCCAAGGAGTTCGCCGAGCTCGACGCCGAGATCAAGGCCATGACCGCGAGCCGCGAGACCTCCCTGGCCCGCTTCAAGGCGGTGCTGGAGTCCAAGCTGCAGGCCACGACCATCCCGCACCGCATCCTGGCGCGCTCCAAGTCCCTCTGGTCCATCTACCAGAAGATGCAGCGGCAGGAGAAGAACTTCCGGGAGATCCAGGACGCGATGGGGGTCCGCATCATCACCGACTCCTTGGCCAACACCTACGCCCTGCTGGGCCTGGTGCATACCGAGTTCAAGCCGGTCCCCGGCAGCTTCACCGACTACATCTCCGTGCCGAAGATGAACCTGTACCAGAGCCTGCACACCACGGTCATGGGCGCGCAGGGCGAGCTCATCGAGATCCAGATCCGCACGGAGGAGATGCACCGCACGGCCGAATACGGCATCGCCGCGCACTGGCGCTACAAGATGCAGGAGGGCTCCATCGACCTGCATCTGGAGGAGAAGCTGAACTGGCTCCGCCAGTGGATCGAATGGCTCCAGGACCTGAAGAGCCCGCGCGAGTTCCTGGAGAGCCTCAAGACCGACCTGGAGCTCCACCAGGTGTTCATCTTCACCCCCAAGGGCGAGGTGAAGGTCCTCCCCGCGGGGGCCACCCCGCTGGACTTCGCCTTCGCCGTCCACTCCGAGATCGGCATGGCGTGCATCGGGGCGAAAGTGAACAATAAGATGGTAAAATTCGATTACGTTCTGAAGTCGGGCGACACCTGCGAGATCGTCACGCGGAAGGGCTCGACGCCGAAGGAGAACTGGCTGACCGTGGTCAAGACCGCGCGGGCCCGGTCGAAGATCCGCCAGTTCCTCCGGGAGAAGGGTATCGTCGCATAGGGTTGCCATGACCATCACCGAATTCCTGAAGGCGCACGTCCCGTTCCTGGCCGGCCTCACCGAGGACCAGGTCGCTTATCTGGCCCAGCGCGTCGAGCAGGCCACCTTCAAGAAGGGCCAGACCATCATCTTCAAGGGCGTGAGCGTCGAGGGCCTGCACGTGGTGGCGCAGGGCAAGGCCTCGGTCCACGTCAGGCCGCCCAAGGCGCAGGCGACCGTGAAGGTCGCCGAATTGGGGCCGGGCGAGGTGTTCGGAGAGACGTCCATCCTGGATTTTTGCATGGCGGGAGCGACCATACGCTGCGAAGCCGACGACACCTTGATCTTCGTCGTCCCCCAGTCCGCGTTCCTCAAGCTCCTGCAGGCCGACCCGGACCTGGAGAAGCGCACCCGGGAACTCATCGAAGCCCGCAAGGCCGCCCAGGCCGCCCAGAAGAAGCCCGCCTGAAGCGCTCCTAAAGCGCCTGGGATTCCGCCTCGTGCCGCGCGCGCTCACGCTCCAGGAGGGCCGCGTCGATCTCCCCCCGCCGCAGGACGTCGGCCAGCGCCTCGTCGTCCCGGGGACGGGCCAGGCGGTACTCCAACCCCGCCAGCCGCTCGGGAGCCAGGACGCCGCGGCGGACGAAGAGGAGTCCCCGGTCGTCCCAATGGACCAGAGCCCACTTCCCGGCGGGCATGAACGACAGATAGAACGGCCGCCGGAAGGCCCGGCGCGTGCCGTCCGGATACTGGCGGGTCGTCTCCTGGAAGAGCGGGACGTTCTCCATGAGCGCGGCATCCACCCCGTGACGATCCAAGAATCCCTGCCAGCCTTCCGGCGAGCGGGAGGCGGCGCCGGCTTCCATGAGGAGCCCGTGGAACAGGTAGCGCCCATCCTGGAAGACCTTCGTTCCCGGGCCGAGCCGATATCCCAGGTAGCCGCCCCAACCCCAGGGATGGTAGAGCCGCAGGTCCCGCAGTTCCGGATGCGCTCGAAGGTAGCGCACGGCCCGGACCGGGAGGAGCTGTTCGTGGGACACGGCGAGGAACGTTCCGGCGGGCCAGGTGAGCCAGAGTCCCCAGAGGCCGCAAGCGGCCATGGCCGACGCGCGCAGCGCCCGGGAATCCAGCGCGGCGCGCAGCCGTGGGCGCAGGTCTCCCCAATGCGCGGCGGCCGCCGCGGCCACGAAGGGCACCGCGAGCGTCGCGAACGCCCCCAACACGCGGGCATGCCGGAGCGCGGCCAGGCCGAATATCGCCAGGGTGACGAGCCGGGCGGGCCGGGCCGGACGACCCCGCAGGAGCGCCGCCAGCGCCGCGAGACCCGCGCCGAAGAGCAGCAGCCAGGACGGCCAATGCCCCGGCCGGGACAAAGAGAGCGGGGCCCACTCCAGGATGAGCCTCTGTATCCCCTCCGCTTCCCGGAGATGCTCCCACAGCATGAGGGGCAGCCGGACGCCGTAGGGCGTGGCGCAGGAGCCCAGCACCCCCGCGGCCAGGACGAGGAGCGGGACGCGGCAGCGCCGCTCGGCGGCCTCGTCGACGGCGTAGACCCCCAGCAGGAAGAGGCCGTAGACGAACCCGGCGTGCAGGTTCGCCCATAGGGCGAAGAAGACAAAGGAGACCAGGGGCAGCCGGGTCCGCTCCCCGTCCGACCCGGCGCCGCGCGCTTCGAGCCGCCAGAAGAGCCAGGCGAAGGCCGCCAAGGAGAACATCTCGGGCCGGGCGTCCGAACGGGGGATGATGACCGCGGCCCAGAACGCGAGGGCGAGGGCGCGGCCCGAAGCCCCGACGGCGGCCATGGGGCCGCCGTCCCCGGGGCGGCGCTGTGCTCCGCCCGCGGAGGGGGCGGCCGCGAGCGCCCGGGACAGGGCCCAGCCGGCGGCGGCGAGGGCCGCGAGCTTGAGAGCCCAGAGGCCGGCCAGCCCGGCTCCGGCGTGGACGGCATAGAGCACGAGCTGGGAGAGCCATTCGAAGTCGACCCACGGCGTCCCGGGGAGGGTGAAGGAGAAGGCCTCGACCCGGGGGAAGGCCCGCTGCGCCACCATCCAGCGCGCCGCGTTGAGGTGCCACCAGAGGTCCGGGTCCCCGATCGGGGCGGCGAGCGCGGGCAGGGCGCAGAGCCAGGCCCCCGCGGTCCAGGCGTCCAGCCGGCTGCGGGTCTTCATCGCGGAGCGTCCTCCGACACCGAGCGCAGCCATTGACGCGCGGCGACGGCCAGACCCGAGAGCTCCGGGTCCCCGTCGAAGCGGAGGGAGAAGCGCCGGACGTCGCGGGCCGCGTCCGCCGCGGAGGCCTTCCCTTCCCGGACCATGCGGTAGGCCGCCGTCAGGTCGTCGGGGCGGAAGAGCCGGTATTCCCGATCCGCGAGCCAGGCCGCGGGCAACGCGGAGCGGCGCGCGAAGACCAGCGCCTTGTCGTCGAAGTGGACGAGGGCCCAGCGCTCCTTGGGGAAGAAGAACAGGTAGAAGGGACGCTTGAGCTCACCCGTGACCACGAACTGCGGCGTGCGGGGCGTCACGGCGACGTCGATGGCGTTGCGGTCCAGGAACTCGGCCATGGCCTCGGGGGTCTGATTGGCCTCCCACAGCGGACGCAGGAGCGGATGGAATATGTAGCGCCCGTCGACGAAGACCGGCATGCCCGCCGGCAAGGCATAGCCGAGATAGCCCCCCCAATGCCAGGGATTGAGCAGGCGGAGGCCGCCGAGCGCGCTGGCCTCATCGGCGAGGAAACGCGCCGCGTGCACGGGGACATGCATCGGCGAGAAGGGACGGAAGCGCTTATAGGGGGCCAGGAAGTTCCAGCAGAGGAACGCGCCGGCGGCCAGCCCCAGCGCCGCCCTCAAAAACGTCGGAAGCCGGGGCTCCCTTTCAGGAGACCGGCCGGAGTCCCGCAGGCAGGCGGCCGCGATGGGCAGGGCGACGGATACGAAATAGACGGCGGTGCGCACATGCCGGACCCCGGGTAGCGCGAAGGCCGCGAGTACCGCCAGATGCTCGAGGGGCAGGTCCCGCCGGCGCAACTGCCGCCAAAGGGCGGCGGCGAAGGACAGAGCCAGCACCGCCCAGAACGGCCAGAGCCAGTGCTGGAGCAGGGAGGTCTCCTGCCACTCCCGGATGAAGCGGCTCAGCTCCGGGAGCTCCGCGGCGTGCCGCGCGGGAACGGCGTAGACCTCCCCGCCGTAGGGGTTGAGCAGCGCCGCCGCCGCGGCCAGCAACAGCAGGAACGCGAGGGCGGGTCCCCGCCGCCGGAGCAGGTCGCCCGCGGCAAAGATCCCGAGGAGCATAAGACCGAAGACGAAGCCCGCGTGCAGGTTCGCCCACAGGGCGAATACGGCGACCGCCGCGGCGGCTTCCCGCGGGGAGAACCCCGAGGGCGGGGCGAGCCGCCGCCCTTCCAGCTTCAGGAAGAGGGCGAGGAACAGGATGAGGGAAAAATTCTCCGGGCGCAGATCGTTGGCAAACGCAGCAGCGAGCGCCCACAGCAACAGCCCCAGGCAGCGGTCGAAGAAGGGGGCGCCGGCCTCCCGGAGCAGCCGCCACAGCAGGGCCGCCGCCCCGGCGAGCAGGAGGACCTTGAGGGCCCACAGCGCGGGCAGCCCTCCCGCCTTATGGACGGCGTGCCACAACAGCTCGGTGAGCCACTCGAAATCGCACCAGGGCCGGCCGGCCATGGTGGAGGAGAGCCAGTCCGTCCGGGGGAACGCGCGGTGCTCCGCCATCCAGCGGGCGGCGCTCAGATGCCAGAAGATGTCGGGGTTCCCGATGGGCAGGCAGAGGAGGGCGGCGGTGCCGGCCAGGCAGGCATAGGCGAAGCCGCTCCCGCGCTCCGCCCAGGACCTCATAAAGAGGGACTTAAACCTTGGGGCGGATGGCTTTGCCGGCTTTGATGCAGCGGGTGCAGACGTAGGCCGAGACCGTCTTGCCGTCCAGGACCATCTTCTGCTTGTGCAGGTTGGGGCGGAAGACCCGATTGGAAGCCTTGTGCGAATGGCTGTAGGTGTTCCCGGCCACCGGCCGCTTCTCGCAGAGTGAGCATCGATATGCCATAGTCCGGCTATCTTACCAAATCCGCTCATATTGGTATAGTATCCGTCGTGGAAACCGCGCTCCAGAAGCCGGTTCAGTACCTGAAGGGCGTGGGTCCCAAGCGGGCCCAGCTCCTGGAACGCCTGGGCGCGCGCACGGTCGGGGACCTGCTGATGTACCTGCCGCGGGTCTGGGAGGACCGCCGGGAGACCCCTCCCGGGCAGGGGGCGTCGGACGCCCCGCTGATCCTGCGCGGCCGGGTCACCGGCGTGCGCGAGCAGCGCGCCGGACCCCATCTCGTCCTTTTCATCGCCAAGCTCCAGGTGCCGGGGCACGGCGCGGTGGACGCGCTCTGGTTCAAGAGGCCGAGCCGCAGCTACGACGTGTTCCAGGGCCTGCGCCGGGAACTCGCCGCGAGCCCCGAGCTGTGGATCGTGGGGCGCGGGGAACCGGGCCTGCTCAAGATCCGCCAGATCAACGTCTCGGAGCACTACCTCGCCGACGACCCCCGCACCTCCCTGCACGTGGACCGGCTCGTGCCCGTCTATCCGACGACGGAAGGCCTCCCGGAGCGCAGGCTGCGCGAAGTGATCGCCGCCGCGGTCGAAGAGTTCTCCGGCGGGCTCCACGAGATGCTGCCCGAGCGCCTGCTCATCAAGCGCGAGATGCTAGCCCTGCCGCAGGCCATCCGGGGCATCCACCACCCGCGCTCCACCGCGGAGCTGGAGGAGGCCCGGCGGCGGCTGGCCTACGAGGAGTTCCTGCTCCTGGAGCTCGCGTGGACCATGAAGCACCGCCAGATCCGCCAGGTGAGCAAGGGCTACGGCTACGACGTCCGGCGCTCCCTGCTGTCCCCCTTCCGCGCCCAGCTCGGCTTCGAGATGACCGGCGCGCAGAAGCGCGTCGTCAACGAGATCTTCGACGACCTGCAGAAGCCCTACCCCATGACCCGACTTTTGCAGGGGGATGTGGGCTCGGGCAAGACCGTGGTGGCCATCTCGGCCCTGCTTCTGGCCGTCGAGAACGGGTATCAGGGGGCCTTCATGGCCCCCACCGAGATCCTCGCCGAACAGCATCACTGGACCTTCCAGAAGTTCCTGCACGACCTCCCGGTCCGCTTCGAACTGCTCACCTCCCGCGTTCCGAAGAAGGCCCGCGCGCGCATCCTCTCGCGCATCGCCGAAGGCGAGATCGACGTCGTGGTGGGCACCCATTCCCTGCTGGAGGAGGACGTCAAGTTCCGGAACCTCCGCCTGACGGTGGTGGACGAGCAGCACCGCTTCGGGGTGCGCCAGCGCACCACTTTGCGGCAGAAGGGCCCCCCCATGGACTTCCTGCTCATGACCGCGACCCCCATCCCCCGCACCCTGAGCCTGGCCCTCTACGGCGACCTCGACGTCTCCACCCTCGACGAGATGCCGCCCGGCCGCGTCGCGTCCTTGACCCGGCACGCGGACGAAGGCACGGCCTTCGCCTTCGTGCGCGGCCAGGTGAAAGCCGGGCATCAGGCCTTCGTGGTCTACCCCATCATCCAGGAATCGAGCAACCTGGACCTGAAAGCCGCCGTTGCTGAGCATGAGCGCCTCAGCCGCGAGGTGTTCCCCGACCTGCGGGTCGCGCTGGTGCACGGGCGCATGCCCGGAGAGCGCAAGGTCCGGACCATGGAGGAGTTCTCGGCCAAGAAATGGGACGTGCTGGTGGCCACTCCGGTGGTGGAGGTCGGGGTGGACATCCCCAACGCCACCGTGATGGTGGTGCAGAACGCGGACCGCTTCGGCCTCTCCAGCCTGCATCAGCTCCGGGGCCGCATCGGGCGCAGCGACGCGGAGTCCCATTGCTTCCTGGTAGCGGAGCCCAAGACCCCGGAGGCGCACCAGCGCATCGCCATCCTCTGCGAGACCAATGACGGCTTCCGCATCGCGGAAGAGGACCTGAAGCTGCGGGGACCCGGCGAGGTGCTGGGCACGGCCCAGTCCGGCGAAGTCGCTTTGCAAGCCGGGGATCTGAGCCGGGACGGGGAACTCCTGGCCGACGCCCGCGGCGATGCCCAGGAGCTCCTGGCCGCCGACCCCGAGCTCGCCGACCCCGGCAACGACGGCCTGCGCCGCGGCCTCCTGACCCGCTACGAGAACCGCTGGAAATCCGTCGACCTCGCCTGACCGCCCCGCTGGGATTTGCTAACTTGGGATCGTGCCTCCAGGATTTTTGAGGACCGCGCGCCTTGAGCTCGGCTCCTGGCGGCGTTTATTTTTGACGCCCTGGACGCCCTGGCGGCTCTCCGTAGCCGCCAATCTGCTCCTTTTCTGCTTCCTGATCACTCGCAAGGTCGGCCCGGGGGGATTTTCCAGGGCTGAAGTCTTCCTCTTCCTGCTTTCATTGCCGGGGACTTTCTTCCTGTATCGCCTAGCGGCCCGGTTCTCCGGCCCCCCTCTTCTCCGGGTCACGGTTTCGCTGGTCCAGGCCATCCTGTTCGTCCTTTCCTGGAGCCTCATCGCCGAATTCGGGAGGCTTCCTTCCGTGAGCTTCGCGGATTTCCTCTGGCGCTATCCGCAGTACAGCCTGACCATGGCGCTGGAAGCGCTGGGCTGGCCGGAGGCCGCGGCTCTACTGGCCGTCACGGCGGTGTGCTACGCCTCCTGGTGCCAGGTCGCATTCCTCCGGAGGGGATCTCCCGGATGGACGCCCGTTGAGAAGGCGGCGGCGGCCTCGTGGGCCGCCATATTCATTACGGTCTGCATGATCTTCGGACGCCCCCGGCTCATGGCCGCCGAACTGCACTATGTGGGACTCGCCTTCGACCTGGTCCGCTCCCTCCGCGCCGCCCCCGAGGAGGACCGCTTCGTGCTGAATCGCATGCGTCTCCCGAAGGCGAAGAGCGTTTATGCTCGCGGGGATCGGCCCAACATCATCCTCTTTCGTCTGGAGGAAGTATCGCAGGACAGATGCGGCCTTTACGTCCCGGCGACTGCGACTACCCCGTTCTTGACGCGCTTCCAAGCCTCGCATCGCGGGCAGTCCTTCGTTTTCCGGGACCACTTCGCCAACTCGGGGGCCACTGACGTGGCCCTGGTCCTGATGTATACCGGACTGAACCCGACTCGCTCGGGGAGGGATTTCGGGAAGTTCCCCTTGATCTGGGAGTACGCGAAAAGCCTGGGTTATAGGACCTTCCTCATCCTCCCATTCCGGCTCACTTGGGGCAGACTCGACGAGAGGCTTGCCTCCGCGGATGGCGCGCTGGCCGTGGATCACCTCTATGACGCCAGGATCTCGGGACTCCCGCTAGTCTCGGACCTCAGTATCCTGGATTCGGCGGTCGCCGATGAAGCGATCCGGCGGATCGGAGCCATAGCCCGGAGCGGGCCCTTCTTCGGCATCGTAAGCCTGAAGTCGCCGCATCACAACGGCGCGGGAGTGGAGACCATCGGCTACAGATTCCTGAACTGTCCGACTGGACCGGGAAAGCTCCCTGACTATGATTGCGGGATCCATGAGAGCGATTTCCAGATCTCCCGGGTGATCAAGCTGCTCGAGGAACGGGGTCTCCTCGACAAGACCATATTCATGGTCGTGTCCGACCATGGCGCCGACCAGAGGAAGCGGAGGAGCCGGCTCGAGAACTATTATCAGGAACTGCTCGCCATCCCGTTCTTCCTCTATGTCCCGAGCCGATACCAGGCCCATCTGGACGCCGAATACCCCGATTGGCGCGGCAACACCGCCAAGCCTACCGCCAACATCGACGTGGTCCCCACGCTGGCGAACCTCCTGGGCATACACCACGATCCGGAGATCCGGAAGATCCTCGCGGAGCTGGACGGCAAGAGCGTGTTGCAGCCCCTGCCGGAGGGGAGGATGTTCGAGGCCGCGAATACGAACTCCCTGAGGACATGGCGCCCCGAAGGCTTCGCCCTGATCGACGGCGGACGCTATAAGTACATCTTCGATGCGGGCCGGGAATCGCTCTTCGACCTGAAGGCTGACCCCGACGAGCTGAAGGATATCCTCCCGGGCCGGAAGGCCGAGTCGCGACAATCCCATCACCGCTTCCTCGCCCATGTGGCGGGCAATCGGATCTTGAGCGGAATATATTCCCGGGGCTCCGAGAAGGATCCGGTTCAGCCTTAGTGTAGTGAGTCATAAGTCCAATCACATTCGTCACCCCGGGCTTGTCCGGGTCCAGTCTGACGGCTTAACGGCAACTCCTGGGTCCCGGCTTTCGCCGGGACGATGAAGCCGGCGATGTAAAGAAGCGTTGGGTACGCCACACTGGTCCGGCGCGGCCGGCCGCCCCGGAGTCGGCCGGATGGGCCCTGGGGAGGACCGGTCGGTCCACCGGGGGGGCCTACAAGCGTCCCAGAACATCTTGGGCCTAAAAACGTCTTCCGGACAGTCGAAGGGCCCATCCCCTCCGGCGACTAGGTTGATATCCTTCTGGTATGGCTCGGGTAGGCTCCCTGCTTTGGATCCTGTTCCTTCTGGCGGCGCTCTTCGTGGGCCCGGCGGTGATCCTGGATCTGCGTTCGCTCGACGACTCTCAGGAGCCGCAGACCCTGCGCCAGGCTTTGGCCTCGGAACAGCTCAGGGATGCGCCGGCCCCGCTGCCCAGCCTGCCGACCGGCGCCACCCCGTCCGCCGCGCGGTAGTCCTCCCCCCGAAGAGCAGTCCCGCGTTCTGCCGCAGCCAGCGGCGATGCGCTTTCTGCTCGGGGCACCAGCGGTCGACGATCTCCCAGAAGCGCGGCGAATGGTTCATCTCGCGCAGGTGCGCGAGCTCGTGGATGACGACGTAGTCCACCACCTCGGCCGGAGCGCCGGCGAGCGCCCGGTTGAAGTTGAGGTTCCCCTTCACCGAACAGCTCCCCCAGCGGGTGCGCTGGTTCTTGAGGAACACCTTGTTGGGGACGATCTCCATGGCCCCGCTCCAATGCCTCACGCGCTCCTGGAAGAAATCGCGGACGGGGTCCGCGGCGCGGTCCCGCCGCGGCCGCCGGGGCGGGGCCGGCGGCTCCCCGAACAACGCGGGCAGGTCGCGCCGGAGCCCGGACAGGAAATCACGCACTCCCGCCAGGATCCCGCCTGGAGATACATCGTCGGTCGTCGCCGCCACATCGGCATGATACCTCAAAAACGGTATACTTGACCTTAAATGAGACGGTCGCTGGCCGTATTCGCGCTCTTTTCTCTGGTCGCCGCGGCTCCGGCCGCCGCGGCGCGGCGGGAGCCCCTGCCCCCCAGCGTGGTCATGGTCCACACCGGGACCAAGACCGTTTCCGGCTACGACGAGCTCCATTTCCTGGGCTGGAACACCTCCTGCGGCGTGGCCCTCCATTATGTCAGCTTCCCCCCCACCGGCAAGGGGCTCCAGGGCGAGCCCGACCGCTGGCGGGTAGGGACCCTGATCCTGCCGCCCGATTCTAACGCTGAGAAGGGGGAGTGGATCTACCAATCCGGGAGCAAGAAGCCCTGGGGCTGGGACATCCTGGAGAAGGTCAAGGCCGACCTCGCGCAGCGGGGGTTCGACGTCCGGGGCCGGGTCGAGGAGATACGGCGGGAGGAGGTTGCGGCCCAGCCGGGACTCGACAACGTCATCAAGACCACGGCGACCTTCCGCCTGGGCTACAACCCGCGCTGGCCCGGCCCCGCCTTCGAACTATCGCGCATCTACTATTCGCCCCTGGGGACGTGCCTGCTGACCGTGTTCCGGAACCGGTCGAAGCCGCGGGACAGCCACTTCCTGAGACTCGTGCGCATCGAAAACCCCGATGTGCGGCGGGAGCGGGCCCGCGCGCACACCACCAACGGCCTGCTGCTCTACCAGGACGCCTCGGACCTGGAGGGGGCGGAGCGCGAGCTCTACATCGCCACGGGACTAGACCCGGAGTCCGGGGTGGCCCAGTTCCATCACGCCCGTTTTCTGGTCCTGCAGGGGCGCATCGAAGAGGGGCTCGCCGCCCTGAAGATCGCGGTCAAGCGGGAGTCGGACTTCGCCCAGAAGGCCTCGGCCGCACCGGAATTCTCGGATTTACGCCGCGATCAACGGTTCCGCAAGATCGTGGAAGGAGCCCCGCGTGGAGAACGATAGGGACCTCGTCGCCATCCTCAAGGAGCGCATCCTCGTGCTGGACGGGGCCACGGGCACCGTCCTGCAGGGGATGGACCTCCAGGCCTCGGATTTCGGCGGCCCGCAATACGAGGGCTGCAACGAGCACCTCGTCCTGACCCGGCCGGACGCCATCCGCAAGGTCCACGCGGCCTATCTGGAGGCCGGGGCCGACATCGTGGAGACCAACAGCTTCGGCTCGGTCCGGCACGTCCTGGCGGAGTACGGGCTGCAGGACAAGGTCCTGGAGCTCAACCGGGCCGCCGCCCGCCTGGCCCGCGAGGAGGCCGACCGTTTCGCAGCGCCCGGCCGGCCGCGTTTCGTGGCCGGAGCCCTGGGGCCCGGCACCAAATCCATCTCCCTGACCGGCGGCATCACCTTCGACGAGGTCCGGCGCTACTACGCCGAGGCCGCCGAGGGCCTGCTGGAGGGCGGGGCTGACCTGCTCCTTTTGGAGACGCAGCAGGACACGCTCAACGTCAAAGGGTCGCTGCAGGGCTTCGAGGCCGCTTTCGAGCGCCTGGGCCGGCGCGTCCCCGTGCTCCTATCCGTCTCGATCGAGACCATGGGCACCATGCTGGGCGGACAGAACATCGAAGCCCTGTCCACCTCGGTCGAGCATTTCGACCTGGCCGCGGTCGGGCTCAACTGCGCCACCGGCCCCGATTTCATGACCGACCACCTGCGGACCCTGGCCGAGGTGTCCCCCTTCGCGGTGCTCTGCTATCCGAACGCGGGGCTCCCCGACGAGAACGGCCGCTATCCCCTGGGGCCCGCGGACCTGGCCCGCCGCATCCGGCGCTTCTGCGACGAGGGCTGGGTGAACATCGTGGGCGGGTGCTGCGGCACGACGCCCGAGCACATCCGCGCCATCGCCGTCGAGGCGGCGCGCGGCACGCCGCGCCGGCAGCGCCCCGAGCGCCGGAGCGCGGTGAGCGGACTGGAACCCCTGGTCCTGGAATCGGACCGGCGGCCGGCCCTCATCGGCGAGCGGACGAACTCGGTGGGTTCGAAGCTCTTCCGGGACATGATCGCGGCCGGCGAGATCGACCGGGCGGTCGAGGTCGGACGGCGGCAGGTGCGGGGCGGCGCGCAGGTCCTGGACGTTTGCCTGTCTAATTCGGACCGCGACGAACGGACCGACATGATCCGCTTCCTGGATGCCCTGACCCGCGCGGTGAAGGCGCCCATCATGGTCGATTCCACCGATGCCGCCGTGGTGGCGGCGGCGCTCGAACGTCTGCCCGGCAAGGCCATCATCAACTCCATCAACCTGGAGGACGGCGAGAAGCGCTTCGGCCAGGTCTGCGGCCTGGCCCGGCGCTACGGCGCCGCGCTGGTGGTGGGAACCATCGACGAGGACAAGCAGTCCGGGATGGCCGTGACCCGCGAGCGCAAGCTGGCGATCGCCCGCCGGTGCCACGGGCTCCTCACCGGAAAGTACGGCATCCCGGCTCCGGACATCTACTTCGACTGCCTGGTCTTCCCCTGCGCCACGGGAGACAAGGGGTATTGGGGAGCGGCCCGGGAGACCATCGAGGGGCTGCGCCTCGTCAAGGCGGAGTTCCCCGCCTGCAAGACCGTGCTCGGGGTCTCCAACGTCTCCTTCGGCCTGCCGCCGGCCGGCCGCGAGATCCTCAACGCGGTGTTCCTCCACCACTGCGTCGAAGCCGGCCTGGACCTGGCCATCGTGAACGCGGAGAAGCTCGCGCGCTACGCCACGCTCAAAGAGGAGGACCGCAGCATCGCGGAAGAGGTCCTGTTCTGGAAGGGGCCGGCCGCCGAGCCGCACCCCCAGGGCGCGGACCCCATCTCCCGCTTCACGGCGCGCTTCCGGGACGCCAAGCTCCTGGCGCGTCCGGCCGACGACCGGCTGAAGCTCTCCGTCGACGAGCGCCTCTCCCGGGACGTGGTGGAAGGTTCCAAGGAAGGACTGACGCAAGACCTCGACGCCCTGCTGTCTTCCGGAAAGACCCCGCTTGCCATCATCAACGGCCCCCTCATGCGGGGGATGGCCGAGGTGGGCAAACGCTTCGCGGCCAACGAGCTCATCGTGGCGGAGGTGCTCCGCTCCGCGGAGGTCATGAAGGCCGCCGTGTCGCACCTGGAGCCGCGCATGGACCAGGCCTCCGTCGCGGCGCGGGGCAAGCTCCTCCTGGCCACGGTCAAGGGGGACGTGCACGACATCGGCAAGAACCTGGTCCACATCATCCTAAAGAACAACGGCTTCACGGTCGTGGACCTGGGGATCAAGGTCCCCCCGGAAGCCCTCATCGAAGCCGTGCGGCGGGAGGCCCCGGACCTCATCGGGCTCTCGGGCCTCTTGGTCAAATCCGCCCACCAGATGGCCGCGACGGCCGACGACCTCCGGGCCGCGGGGATCGCACAGCCCCTCCTCGTGGGCGGGGCGGCCCTCTCCGCGCGCTTCACCGCGGCCAAGCTGGCGCCGCGCTACGGGGGACCCGTGCTGTACGCCCGGGACGCCATGGCCGGGCTCGACCTGGCGAACCGGCTCCAAGACCCGGCGCGCGGTCCCGCGCTCCGGGAGGAGAACTCCCGGGCCCAGCGCGAGATCCAGGCCGCGGGCGAACGCGCTCCGGCCGCGGCGCCGGAAGCCCCCGCCGCGGCGGGCCCCGCCCTGCGCACCGACCACGACATCCCGCTGCCGCCGGACCTCAAGCGCCACATCCTGCCCGAATTCGACCTGGACCGCATCTTCGCCTACATCAACCCGGTCATGCTCTACGGCAAACATCTCGGGTTCAAGGGCGACCTTGCCGCGAAGCTCGAGGCGGGGGACCCCAAGGCCGTGGAGCTGTCGCGCGTCGTGCGCGGGCTGCAGCAGGAGGCCGTGGAGAAGCGGCTCCTGCGGCCGCGGGCCGTGTTCCAGTTCTTCCCGGCCAAGGCCGAGGGCGACTCCGTGATCCTCTACGATTCCCACGATGGGCGGCGCGAGTTGGAGCGCTTCACCTTCCCGCGCCAGCGCGCGGGCACGCGGCTCTGCCTGGCCGACTTCGTGCGTCCCGTCTCCATGCCGGGCATGGATTACGTCGCCATGCTGGTGGTGACCTGCGGCGAGGGCGTGCTGGAGCTGGCGGGCGGGTGGCGCGAGCGGGGCGAATACGTGAAATCGCACGGCCTGCAGTCTTTGGCCCTGGAGAGCGCGGAAGGCTTCGCGGAACTCCTGCACGAGCATCTGCGCTCGATGTGGGGGATCCCGGACCCGTCCGGCCTGACCATCAAGGAGAAGTTCCAGTGCCGCTACCGCGGGGTGCGGGTCAGCTTCGGCTACCCGGCCTGCCCCGAGATCCGCGACCAGGCCAAGCTCTGGCGCCTCCTGGAGCCGGAAGCCTCCATCGGGGTCAAGCTGACGGAGGGCTTCATGATGGACCCGGAGGCCAGCGTCTCCGCTTTGGTGTTCCATCATCCGCAGGCCCGCTACTTCAGTGCGGTCGACTAGCGCGCTCGCCTTGGCGCTCCTCTGGACTTCGTCCGCCCCCCTAGCGGCCGCCCCCGCGTCCCGGGTCGACTTCGAAGACCCTCGGGACGCCGGCCGGGAATCCGGCCAGTCCCTGCTGGCCGAGATGGAAGCCCTCCAGGCGGCCGGGCGGGGACTGCATCCGCTCGACGAGCGCGAGCTCGACCGGAAACTGGAAGCCTTCGCCCCCAGGTTCAAGGCCCTCAGCCCGAAGTCGGTCCGCCTGCTGGCCTGGTACCTGGGTGTCCGGGAGCGTCCCCTCAAGCTCCGGCTCTACGCCGCGGCGTTCCTGGGACTGATCGGCGACCCCGGCGCCCTGCCCGCCCTGCGGCGCTGCATCGAGGACTCCGAGGAGGACCCGGGTCTCCGTTCCGCCGCACTGCAGGCCATCGGCTCCCTGCGCATACCGGACGCGGATCGGCGGCCGCTCCTGGACCGCGCCTTGTCGGACCCCTATCCGGATCCGGTGGTCCGGGAGGCGCTGTCGCAATTGCGGTTCACGGGGACGGATGAGGTGACCGCGGTCGAGCGGCTGGCCAAGCGCGGCGGACCGGACCCCAAGTCGGTCGCCGAGGGGGAGGCCGTCAGCGCCGCCGCGGCCCTGGGCGCCTCCAAATCGCCGAAGGCGGACGCGGCTCTCTTCCGCCTGCTGCGCTATTTCGGGCGCGGCAGCCGGGTGCGCGGCGAGATCCTGGCGGCCCTGCAGCGCCGGCACTCTTCGGGAGGGATCTCGCGCGGGGTCCGGGTGGGACCCGAGGACCTGCGGACCCTAGAAGATGTACTCCTGAGGGAGGAGGGACCGCCGGCGGTCCAGACGGCCCGGCTCGCCGGGTTCCTGGGCGACCCCGCCGGGACCCCGATGTTGGAACGCTTCGTCCGGAACGCGCGGGACCCCGGCGCGGTCGCGGAAGGGGCCCAGGCCCTGGCCGCCATCGGGGACGCGCGGGCCAAGGACGCCCTGCGGAAGCTGGCGCAGGGACTGCTGGAGGATCCGCGTTTCCAGCCCGAGCCGGGCCGCGGCGACCCGCGGGAACACGCAGCCAGGATCGAGGCGGCACTGGCCGCAATGGAACCGGTCCGCGCCTCTTCGGCCGCCGCCGTTTCCCCGGTCCTGTCGACGGCCCCGCTCGCGGCCGCGTCCGGCGGCGTCTTCACCTACGAGGGCTGGCCGGGGGAGGGACGCCCCCGTCCGGTCTGGATCGGGGCCGAGGCGGACCTTACGCTGTGGGCGGAGCCCCGTCCCGGCTCGGCGGTCACGGCGCGGATCCCGCTCCCGAAAGGGACCGCCCTGCGCTTCGACGCCTCGCGCGTCGTGACCCGGTCCGCGGGACGCGGCCGCGTCCGGAGCGCCATGGAGGTCCGCTGGCGGGACCTGGGGGTGCTGGACACGCTTCCCGCCGAGCGCTACGCGGCAGGAACCTCCCTCACGCTGCCGCTCGAGACCGGGAAGCTCTTCGAGATCCTGGCCTACCGGGCGGAAGGGCTCTGCTTCCTGCGGCTGGACGGGATCGTCTACGAGGGCGGATGCCCCCAGAACGCCCGGGAGCGTTTTGAGGTCCTTTCCGAACCCCAGACCACCTGGTGGCTGCACGCGGAGATGCCGGAGGGCAAGGGCTGGTTCGAAGCCGAGCAGGAAGGCGTGGAGTTCCAGGCCCGCGAATTCTAACCATTGTGCTAGACTACGGGCGCAGGGACACTGCATGAGCAGGGAAAAGTTCATCTGGACGGTCATCGGGGCCCTCGGCATCATGGCGCTGAGCCTGCTCGGCGCCTACGTCGCGACGGACGTCTACTGGAAAAAGCACCCGGTCAATTTCCGCAACCTGCCCTGGGACATCGACGCGGCCGCCCTGCGCGCCCAGCGCGGGGACTTCCCGCTGCGGGAAACGCCGTCAGGCCTTGAAGAAGCGCACTCTTTCGGCGATTACGACGGGATCATCCGCTACGATTTCAGCGGAGACAAGCTGCGCGGCATCAGCATCGACACCCTCCGGGACCGCCGCTCGGGAGCCGAGCCTTCCATACGGGCCTGCGACTACTTCCTCTATACCCTCACCCGGCGCTTCGACGCTCCGACCGCTTCGGGCGGAGACCCGTCTTTGGACTTCGCGGCGAGAGCCGGACAGGTGCAGCCTCGGGCCCCGGAGCGGGGCGCCGATTTCTGGGCCGCCTGGTACACGACGACTTCCGCCGCCAAACTGGAATGCCGCGTCCCGCCGGGGTCGCAGAAAGCCCAGGTCCGCATGAGCTTCCTGCCGCTGTCGGGGATGGACACCCGCGCCCAGCGGGAGTTCTGAGCCGGCCGCCGCCCTACTGGATCCCTTTCGTGACGTCGAGGATGGGCAGGAACATCGCTATGGTCAGGGCGCCGACGATGACGCCCATGACCACGATGACGAGCGGCTCGATGATGGAGGTCAGCCCCTTCACCGCGGCATCCACCTCGGAGTCGTAGAAGTCCGCGATCTTGGCGAGCATCTAGCAGATATAGGCCGGGAAGGCTCGCTGGACCCCGCGTCTGGATTGTTCGGGTAGGCTGCGGGACTCATCCGGCGGACGCGCCGAGCCGTCTCAGCGCATGATGCGCATCATGCCGATCTCGGGCTTGGGCAGGAGCGCTTCGGACAAGGATTTCACCCCGCCGCCCACGAAGAGCGAGACGATGAGGACCACGCAGGAGAGGATGATGCCCACGGCCAGGTTCCCCTTCTGCAGCTCCTTGCCGGGCCGGGTGTCTTTGGTCCGGGTGAGCTTGCCGAAGAGTCGCAGGGTGAAGGAGAGCGTGACCACCACGATGCCGAACGCCAGCAGGAGGTTCCCCAGGGAGTAGAAAGCCATCTTCCAATGACCCGTGGTCTGGGCCGCGGGGCTGGTCAGATAGAGGTGGATGGTGTCCGCCACGGGCTTGAAGGCCTGGTGCATGATGTTGGCCGCGGCGAGGAGCAGCGAAGCGACGAGGAGCCCGACCGCGATGTTGCCCCGGAGGATCTCCTGGTCCTCGTCGAAATCGGTGTTGGCGCGGATGAGCGCCCGCAGGGTCATGTAGACGACCAAGACTGCCATGACGACGGTCAGGAGCAGTTCGCAGAGGCTGACCAGCACGCGGATGAAGTCCATGCGGCCCTATTATGCCATGTTTTCCGAAAGGAACTACAGCCTCAGCGGGCGACCGGCTCTCCGATACCGTAGAGCCCGGGGCGATGCTCCCGGACGTAGTCGTAGGCCGCGTAGGGCATCAGCTCGTAGCGGCCTTCGCGGACGAGGGTGGAGGAGGCCTCGAACCCCACGTCCCTAAGGAAGTGGACGTCGAGCGGGGTAGCGATGCGGTCGAGCGGTTCGTCGCGTTCGACGAAGGCGAGGCTCACGGAATGGCGGCTGCGGTCGATGAGCCCCGGGGCATCCAGCTTCTTCTGGATCTTGAGCAGGGTGTCATCGTTGCCGTTCTTGTCCTTGAGCCGGTAGTGGTCCCCCCCCACGATGTAGAAGGCCCGGATGCTCTGAAAGGGGTTCAAGGACAGGATGCGGAAGATGTTGGTCTCCCCGTCGTATTGGGTCCCGAGCGCGATGGAGGAATAACCGAACAGGGGGCCGAACACGCCGAGCACCGCCCGCCCCATGGCGTGACGGAAATCCGCCTTGGCCATGCCCGGCTTGCGGGGGTCGTCGCCCGCCAGGACGAAGACGATCTTGTCGAGCTTCAGCTCGGCCATGGCGTTGAGCCCGATGAGCATGTGCGCCCACTGGAAGGGGTCGGCGGCCACCGGGTAGACCCCGATCCGAAGCTCCCGGTCCACGACGGGAGGCGGAGGCTCGTCCGCCGACGTCCGGATGCGGGCGGTCTGGGGGGAGATGAGCCCCTGGGAGGCATGGTCGGCGATCTTGCGCAGGGCGTCCAAGCCGTAGCGGCGGACCTTGGCCAGGAGCGGGTCGTTGGGCCGGCGCAGTTCCGAGCCCATGGCTGAGATCTGCTCTTCGAAGCGCGCGGCGGCGGCCGCGACCGGCGCGTCGGCGCCGCCGCTCGGGAGAGCCTCGTCGCTCCGGGCTCCGAAGAGGCGGCGCAGGGCCTGGAAATGCCGTCCCAGACCGCTCGGCCGGCCCCGGAAACCGGGGAGTTCCTCTCCGGGTTCGCGGGCCGCGGACCGCCCGGAGACGGAGACCGCGACCGCGGACGGCGCAGTCCGGACCGCCGTCTGGACCGGCGCGGCCGCCCGGACGGCCGCGGCTGCGGCGGAAGGGGCTTCGGACCCGGACGGGACGGGCCGCGCCGCCGCCGCGGCGGGAAGCGCGGACGCGAACGCGGGGAGGCCGAGGCCCGGCGCGGATAACGGGGCGAAGGGGGAAGCTCCCAGCATGGAGCCGACGGCGGCTCCCATGCCCGGAACCGCGACGACCGCAGGGACCGCCCCCTGGCTCCGCGCGCCCACGACGGCGCTGCGCGCGGCGGAGGGCAGCAGGGCGAGACAGAACAGCGCCGGGAGGACGCGGCGGATCGGGGACATGACGGCATTATGACAAACCCGCTCCGGAGATGACACGGCCCTAAGGGCAATTTCCGCCCGCCGAAAGACCCAGAGCGCTATGGCGCATGCGTCGGAAAATTGGTATTTTCAGCGGAGATGCCGCGCATCGCCGTCTACCCCGGCAGTTTCGACCCCATCACCAACGGCCACCTGGACATCGTCCGGCGGGCCAGCCGGCTCTGCGACCATCTCTACGTGGCGGTGGCGGATAATTCGGTAAAGCACCACACCTTCTCGGTGGGTGAGCGGATGGCGATGGTCCGGGCGGCTATCCGGGGCATCCCCCATTGCGAGGTGGACACCTTCCACGGCCTGCTCGGCGAACACGTCAAATCCATGAAGGCGACCATCCTGATCCGGGGCCTGCGCGCGGTCAGCGACATGGACTACGAGTTCCAGATGGCCTCCATGAACCGCCGCATCTACCCCGACCTGGAGACCGTCTTCCTTATGCCCGACGAGCGCTACACCTACCTTTCCTCCTCCATCGTGAAGGACGTCACGCGCATGGGCGCGCACGTCGAAGAGTACCTGCCGCCCATCGTCGTACGGATGCTGCGCCGGAAATTCAAACTCCGAAAGGTCTAACCATGATCAAGAGCAGGCGGAAGACCCTCCTCATCGAGCCGCATTTCCAGACCCGGTTCATGCTGCGTCTGACCGGTGTGGGCATCGTCGCGACCCTGCTGACGGCCGCGGTGGTCTACGGGTTCCTCGCCGTGGCGGACCAGAACTCCGCGGGCGAGTTCTTCTACGTCATCCAGGAGCCGGGGACCCACCCCGAACTCCTGAGCCGGACCCAGATCGTCCTGCCGGCCCTGGTCTTCTCCCTGGTCGGCAACCTCATCCTCACCCTGGGTTTCGGGCTGTACTACTCGCAGAAGCTGGCGGGACCCTTGTTCCGGCTGATCCAGGACATGAAGCGCCTGGTCTCCCGAGAGCCCCTGAAGCCGCACTTCCAGCTGCGCAGCGCCGACGAATTCCAGGAGGTCGGGCGGGCCTTCGACGGACTCCTGAAGATGCTCGCGGACAAAGGGTTCCTCGAGCGCGAAAAATGACCCCGCTGGCCACGGTCCTGCTGGCATCATGGCTCGCCCTACCGGCCTCCGCGCGGACCGATCCCGGCGGCGGCGGGCGCGCCCTCGCCGCGGGCGCGGACCCCGTCTTCGAGCCGGTCCTGCGCGACATCGAAGCCCGGCTGCCCCTCTATTCGGGCGCCGAGGCCGCCGTCATCCGCGTCCCGGCCCGCTCCATCGACCTGGGCCCTTCCTCCAAGCTCTACCGCTGCTGGAAGCTGCGGCTGACCGGGGACCACGGCAAGCAGGCCTACGATGTGCTCTCCCGCCTGGTCTCCCTGCAGTCCGCGCTCAAGGACCTGCGCGAGAAGCTGGCCGTGGACCTGGTCGCCTACGCGGGCGCGGCCAAGCCGGACCCGGCGCTGCAGAAGCAGATCCAATCGCGGCAGCAGGAACTCGAGCGCATCTACACCACCTATCAGAAGCTTCTCAGCCTGGGGGACCGCAACGGGCTCCTCAAGATCGCCGACAACGAGATGTTCAGCGGCCGGCGCGCCGTATCCCCCCGCCTCAAGGACAGCGACTACACGATGGCCTACGACGACGCGACCCCGGAATGCCAGAAGAAACCGACCCCGGCCCCATAACGGGAACTTCCGGGCCGACCCCGGTGTCCAAACCCTTGAGCGAGGCGGAGTTCCTGGAGAAGCACGCGGAGCTCGTGTACAACTTGTCCTTGCGGCTCACCGGGAACCCGTTCGACGCGGAGGACCTCGCCCAGGACGCCCTGCTCCGGGCCTTGAAGGCCCTGCCGGGCTTCCGGGGGGATTCGGCGACGGCGACCTGGATGTACCGCATCACGGTGAACACCTGGAAGAACCGGGTACGTTCCGAGAAGCGGCGGGGATTGTGGAAAATGGTCCCGCTCCAGTTCCTCTTCGGCGAGGGCGCCGGGGAGGAGAAGGTCCGGGAGCCGCGGGCCCCGGAGCCGGCGCCGGACCGGGCCTTGGAACGGGAGGAGACGGCGATGGCGGTCCAGAACGCTTTGCTGACGCTCGATGAGGAGAGCCGGGCCGTGATCGTCCTCCGCGAGACGGAGGGGATGTCCTACCAGGACATCGCGGCCGCTCTCTCCATCCCCGAGGGGACCGTCAAGTCGCGCCTGTCCCGGGCGCGGGACGAATTGAAGCGGCGTCTGCAGGGTCTCGAGAAGGCGTCATGAACGAACCGCACGTCAAAGAACTGCTTTCCTCCTTCATGGACGGCGCCTTGGGCGACGCCGACGGGGCGCGGGTGGACGAGCACCTCAAGCTCTGCGAGGATTGCCGCCTGGAGCTGGAAGCGCTGCGCCGGGTCTCCAAAGCTGTGGGCGGACTGCCCAAGGTCCGCCTGCCCGACGGCTTCCTGACCCGCCTGGAACGCCGCCGGCGCGAGGCCGAGGCCTACCGCAAACCCGCGAACTGGCTGCCGGGTCCCACCCGTCTGATAGCCTTCGCGGCCGCGGGGCTCCTGCTCGGCCTGCTCTTCGTGCGGGAGACCAAGTACCGCATAGCGGCCCGGATGATGGGTTCGACGGCAACCATCGAGCCGATCGATTCCATGAAGCGGCAGGCCGAAACGGGCGCGGCGCGCGGCGGTCCGGTCGAGGCTGACGCTTTCGACGCGCAAGGCCTCTCGGGGTCCGCGGCCGCGGACATCGCGGCGGTGCCCAGCCCCGCCCTCTCGGAGGCCTCCGGCCGTGCCGGGGGCGCTCTGGCGGTGCGCGGGGCGAGGATGAACGGCGCCGCGGGAGCTCCGATCGGCAAGGACGGCAGGGCGGCCGAGTCCTACAGCAACGAGCAGCTCCAGGGCTTCCTGCAGGACGAGCGCGAACGCCTGGGCGTGGCCAAGATCATCCCCCAGCAGCAGCCGGGTTCCGCCGGCGCCCGGGACGAGATCCCGGACCGCCCCCTCAACAAAGCGGAGGCCAAGGAAGCGATGATGCGCATGGCCTCCGAAATCCAGGAGATGAACATGGTGGCCCGGGCCCGCATGGCCCCCACCGTGCCGCTCGGCCCGGGCACGACACCCAAACTCCTGCAGGACCCGGCCAAGTCCAAGCCCCTGGTCGCGGCGGGCAAACCCTTGATCACACCCGATGCCCGTTTCGGGATGATCGGGGGTTCGGCGGACAAGAAGGGCGCTTCGGGCGGGGTGACGGACTCGACGAGCCTCCTCATGCTGCGCAAGAAGGCCGACGAGCGCGCCAATCGCCCTACCAAGAGCTACCCCTTGCGGCGCTCCTGGATATCGACAGTGGGCGGCCTGGGCGTGATGGGCGGCGGCGTCCTGACCTCGAAGGCCGAGTGGGCGGACCTGTGGTCCCGCGTGAAGCGGCCCGAGGCCTTGCCCCTAGTGGATTTCGACAAGGAGATGGCCATCGTCGTGTTCGGCGAGAAGTCCAACAGCGGCTACGTCAAGGTGGAGATATCCTCGGTCAAGGAGATCGACGACATCATCGCCATCGACTACCGCCTGAGCTCGGACCCCGCCAAGAAGGGCCCGACCGCCCCCTACCACATCGTGATCGTCCCCCGCTCCACTTTGCAGTTCCGC
>MGTY01000093.1 GCA_001799695.1 Elusimicrobia bacterium GWA2_69_24 | reverse complement strand
CCCGGGTCAAGCCCGGGGTGACTTACACTTTGTGGGTTCGATTCCCATCGCCCGCTCCATCTGACGCAGAAGGCCCCGCAGTCGTTCGCGGGGCTTTCGTGCGTCAGATATGACGGAGTCGAACCCACGTCTAGGGTTTGAATCCGATTTGCGGACGGACTTTGTCCGGCTCGGCCATGAGCCTGCGGATCGCATCGAAAACGACCCTGAACTTTCCCTCATGCCGCTTCTCCAACTCATCGAACCTGCGGGATAATCCCTTGTGCGAAGTCAGGATTCTTCGCAAGCGGACGAACGCTCGCATGATCTGGATGTTGACCTGCACTGCGCGGCGACTCCTCAAGACGCTGGATAGCATGGCAACGCCCTGCTCCGTGAACGCGTGCGGCAATGCCCTGCGATCTCCGCCCCAACTTGAAGTGCCATTCTGGCGCTTCAAGTCGGCCCATTCGACCGCCGTGAGTTGAAACATGAAATCAAGGGGAAACCTCTCCAGATTCCTTTTTACGGCACGATTCAGCGCTTTTGCCGGCACCCCGTACAGATTGGCCAAGTCCCTATCCAGCATGACCCTCCGCCCGCGGATGTAGGAGATACTCTCCTCGACCTCCTCCAATGACACGAAATCCTCCATTGGCCTCGTCCCTCCACTCACATGTACGAATGACCTCGCAAAAAGTTCCCTTATTGCGCCCCACCGCATATTCCCGAAACTCCTGGTATTGGACTATGTGCGGGGGTCCCCTAGCGAAATTCACCGGGGGTGATACAATAGAGGCCAATGGCGCCCCTGACCCTCGGGAATCGACTTCTTCTCTTGAGCACGCTTTTGGAATCGCTCGCTGGATGCACTTCAAGCATGATGGCGACGCAGGCCCGTGCCACGTGTAAGCAGGACACTCAGTCGCTCGTTGCCTGCTTCGGAGACCGCACCAACATCAAGTCCGCGCGCGTGATTTGCTCCCAGTGCCTCGCTGGCAGCGGCTCAAGAATGACCACCACGCAGCTCAGCCAGGTCATGGGCATCTTGCGAGATAAGAGGGACAACCCGTTGGCCCGAGTCGAAGCGGCAATCGTTTTGCTCAATGCCGCCCCATCACCCGAGCTGAAAGAGGAAATCAAGCAAACCATCTTTGGAATCTATCGCCAAGGGCACAATCAAAGCCATATCCGAATGTCTATTCTGCGACCTCACTACGTCGGAGATAAGGATGTGCTGGATTTCCTAACCCAACAACTTCTCGCGGAACCGAATCCAAGTCGCCGGAATGGCATCCTTGACCACCTTGCCCACATGCAGATTGATGGGTTGGTCGATATCATCGCAAAAGAGTTGGACCCTAGCACATCCAAGGGCCTTTTCTCATCGACGCGGATGCACCTCGCACTTGGCAACATCGGCGGCGAAGAGGCGTTTGACCTGCTGAGGAAGCGTTGGGATGTCGTTTCGGATCAAACCGAGAAGAATCTGATCCTTCAATCGTTGGGAGCGACGAGGGACCATCGTGCCAAGATATTTCTGCTAGACTTCATTCACACGCGATCGAAGGAATACTACATCTCAGCGATCAAGGGTCTACAGTTTTTCGGAGACCCATCAGTGATTCCAATCCTTGAGAAGGAACTCGCAGCGCCAACCGTTTCCGCCGGCCCCACCTCAGACGATCCAGTCCGTGCCATCAACACTTATGAAGCGTCCTGGCTACGACACGCAATCGCGGGGCTTCAGTCCGGTGACACCAAACCTAATTGGTAATTTCCTCTGACGCACAAGGCCCCGCTTTTTGCGGGGCCTTCGTGCGTCAGATATGACGGAATGAGAACCCAGGTCTTGAAACGGGAGGCCGGACCCGTTGAACTGAGTGCCGCAGGTTTCTGTACAAAGCTGTACGAATCATGACTGCACTCAGCCTCCGGTTCTTCATGACCGCCGATTTCCGGCGGACGCGCTGCTAATGGCCGTGGGAACAGGCGGTGTCGGAAGTGACCGGCTCCAGCTTCCCATCCCGCAGGGCGTCGAGCGTGGCCTGGACGGTGGGCTGGCCGGTGCGATAGACCTTGATTCCGGCGGCAGTGAGCTTCATCAAGGCGCCCATGCCGATCCCGCCGACCACGATGGCGTCCATCTTCTCCCCGGAGAGCAGGGCCAGGGGCTGGCACATCCCGTGCGCATGCTGGGCGTTGGTGTTCGCGATGGGCTTGCACACCGACTTCTCGGCGTCGACGATCAAAAAGACCGGCGCCGAACCGAAGTGGGCGCAGACCCGGCTCTTCAGACCTTCATCGCTTTCGACGGGGATGCAGACTCTCATGATTTCCTCTCCTTTTCCGCCATGACCAAAGCGCATCTCTCGATCAGGGCCCGCGCGACCTTCTCGCGCGCCCGGGTCACCAGGCGCTGGACCGTGCCCCGCGACACCCGCATCCGCCGGCCGGCATCCTCCTGGGTCAGGCCCAGCAGGTCGCACAGGCGCAAGGTCTCGAGTTCATCCTTGGCCAGGGGGATCTTCTCCAGCCGGTCCATCGGGATCCGGGTCGGCTTGAAGGCGTTGCGCCCGTACGGACAGCGGCACCGCCGCGGCTTGACGGGACGGGGGCTCATGGCCTGCGGTCCATAATGTGCATATACACATTACTCCCCTTGCCGCCCCCAGTCAAGGCGCGCGAAGGCGCAACTGTGCCCGGGCACACCGGCTAGGCGGGGGGGAGATCGGTGACGGACTTGAGGGAGGATAGGAACTCCAAGGCGTCGGCCACGCGCTTCTTGGGGTCGGGTTCGAGCAGGGCGGCCAGCAGCACGTCCACTTCCTTGGGCAGGCCCGGCGTGAGCTGGCTGGGCGGCGGGTACTTGCGGCGCTCCTTCTGGACCAGGAAGTCCGGGCCTTTGAACGGCAGTTCCCCGGTGAGCATCTCATAGAGGCAGACCCCGAGCGAGTACACGTCGGAGGCGCGGCTGGCCTCGCCGAGATGCTGTTCGGGCGCCATGTAGGCCGGGGTCCCGATGACCTCGGTGCCGGTGCCGGTCAGGCGCGAGGCCGTGTCCTTGGCCTCGCGCGAGATGCCGAAGTCCATCACCTTGGCGAAGCCGTTGGCGTCCACCATGATGTTGGAGGGCTTGAGGTCGCGGTGGAGTATCCTGGCGCGGTGCGCGCAGTCCAGGGCCTGGCAGACCTGCTCGAGCACGGTCCGGCATTCGGACAAGGGCAGGCGGCCGCGCGCCTCGAGGATGTCCGACAGGGGCTGGCCCTCGACGTAGTCGAAGACCAGGTAGATCTCGGGCCCCTCGGTCACGATCTCGTGGATGCCCACGATGTAGGGGTGCGTGATCCTGGCCACGGCCCGGGCCTCCTGCAAAAAGCGCCGGCGCTCGCGCGGCACGGACTGGATCTCGCGGCGCATCTGTTTGATGGCCACCTTGCGACCCAGCGCCGCGTCGAAGCCCTCGTAGACCACCCCCATGCCGCCCTGACCGATTTTGGCGCGGACCTCGTACTTGCCCACGCGCGTCGGCGCCGCGGACACCGGAGTGACCGCGGCCGGGGCCGGCGCCGGGGCGGCGGGGGCGGGGGCGGGGGAAACGGCGGTCTCGGCGGCACGGTCGCGGTCCCTGGCCCACAGCACGACCATGGCCCCGAGCAGGATGAACCCCAGCCCGCTGGAAAGGATGACGGAGATGGGCACCTTCCGCGGCGCCGGCTGCCCGCCGGCCGCGGTGAAGGGAGCCAGCTTGGCCGCCGGGAGCGCCGAGAGCTCGGCCTGGCGCTTCGGGGGCGCGGCGGCGTCGTTGCGGAGCAGGGGCACCGGACCGTCGCTGATGGCCTCGGGGTCGGGCTCGGGCTTGCCGCGCAGGTCCGAGACCGTGCGCGAGAGGTCGGCCACCTGCCGGCGCAGGGAATCGAGCTCCCGGGGATTGCCGCCCTCCCGCGGCGTGGCGCTCGAGCCGCTGCCGCGGTCCTCGGGGCCGCGCCAGCGGCGGGGAGAGCGCTCGGACACCGTGAGCTCCATGCGGAACATGGAGCCCTGCCACGCGTTGCCCCGGCCGTCCTCGCAGCGCACGAACATCGGCTCGATGACCGCGGTGCCGGCGACGCTCGGACGAAGGACGTAGGTCCGGGTAAAGAGCTGTTCGACGGGAGAGAGCCGGGCGGCGCGGCCCTTGGGACGGGCGGTCTCGCCCCGGCGGTCGACCCGGACCCCCCGCGCCATGAGCGGGAGCTCCGTGTCGCGGCACACTTCGGGGAGGGTCAGACGCAGGCGCACGCCCTGTCCGACGAAGACGGAATCCTTCTCGAGCTCGGCCTGGATGAAGCCGTTGCCCGCGGCCGGTGCGCGCGGCGCGGCGTGCGCGGCGCAGGATAGCAGCAGGATGGCCCCGAGGGCGCCCAGCATGCGCACGCTAGCCCCGGGGGTCAGTTGAGGTCGCGGTCGGCGGCCCGGAACAGCCTGCGCATCAGGCCGACGGCCCCGGCCGCGGCCACCGCGCCGATGGCGGAGAAGATGCCTATCCGCCAGGCCTTCTCGTAGACCGACCGCTCCGGGAACATCGCGCCGCAGCGCGGGCACTTCCAAGTCTCGCCTTTCACGTCTTCGCCGCATCGGCGGCACAAAGTGGCTGCCATGCGCATAGTCTAGATAATTCGTAGACTCTGTAACATTTTCTTCGTAGGTCCGTGACGGGGGCGTAACAGCGCTGTGCTAACTTTCTTTATTGTGAAGCTCCTGCAGTCCATCCTCCGCGTCCTGTGCGGCACGACGCTGCTTTTCGCCGGGATGCTGGGGGGGAACCGGGACCTCGCGCCGGCCCAGGCGCCCGGCGTCCCGGCGCAGAGCTTCGTCCTCGACGCCCACAAGCTCTTCTTCCAGGGCCAGGGCACCGAAGCCATGGCGTCCTACCGCATGGCCCTGCGCCGCGACCCCGAGAACCTCGACGCCTGGATCAACGGGGCGGTGCTGCTCTGCGACCTCGGGGAGCCGGACACCGCGGTGCTGTGGTACCGCCGGGCGCTGACGCTGCGTCCCGACGACCCCAAGCTGCGGACCGCGCTGGGCGAGCTGCTCCTGCGCCGGCACCGGCTCGGCCTGGCGGCCGTGGAGATCGACCGGGTGCTGGCCCTCCAGCCGGCGGAGCACTACGCCTGGGTGGCCCGGGGCCAGATCGCGCGGGAGGCGGGGCGGAAGGACGACGCGATCGCCGCATTCGAAAAGGCGGTCGCACTCGCCCCCCAGCTCACCATCGCGCACTACTGGCTCGCCAAGGCCCGGGAGTCGGCGGGCCAACTGGAGCCGGCGCTCAAGGCCTACGACCAGGCCGTCATCGGCGACTCCTATTTCACCCGCGCCCGCCAGGACTTCGCTTTGGCCCTGGCCCGGGCCGGCTACGCGAGCGAGGCGGCGGACCAGGCCGCGCGCCTGATCGACATCGCCCCCAACAGCGAGGTCTATCAGGGGCTCTACCGCTCGCTGGTGCGCGGCGCCAAGACGGCGCCCCGCAAGGTCCGCGCCGGGAGGGCCAAGGGCTGGACCCCGCCCCTCAAGCTCCCGCCCGAGGAGAACTTCCCCCTGCGCACCATCCCGCCGGTAGGACGGGTCCCGATGCTGCGCATCGGCATCGGGACCAACAGCATGGGCAGATCCGCGGCCTGGCGCGGCGTCCGCTTCTCGGCCACCAGCCGCTTCACCGTCTACGACAAGGTCTCCGGGCGCCGGCTGGCCTACGGGGCCCCGGAGGAGACCTGGGAGATCCGCGCCGGCAGGGGACGGCCCGCCCGGCTCGAGCTCCTCAATCCCGCCGGGCAGCGCGTGGGCCGCGGCACCCGCTCTTTGAAGATACAGCCCCGGTCCGAGACCGGGGAATCCACGTTCCTCAAGGAGCCGCCCCCCTGGAACCGGGGGCTGGAGCGGCGGCTCAAAGGCGAGATCGAGCTGACGCTCCTCGAGGGCGGGATCAAGGTCGTCAACGTCGTGGATCTGGAGAGCTACACCCACGGAGTGCTCTCGGCGGAGCTGCCGGTCACCTCGCCCATGGAGGCCCTCAAGGCGCAGGCCGTGCTGGCCCGGACCCACGCGCTGTACATCTCCGGCATCGGGAAGCGGCACGTGAAGGACGGCTACACCCTCTGCGACGACCAGCACTGCCAGGTGTACCGGGGCGTGGCGGCCGAGACCGGTCGCTCCCGCTCGGTCGTGGACGCGACGCGGGGGCGGGTGGTCACCTACCACGGAGCGGTGGCCAACGTCCTGTATTCGGCGGACTGCGGCGGGCACTCCCAGAGCGCGAGCGAGATCACGGGCTGGGGCGACCTCCCCTACTTCAAGGGGGTGCCCGACGTGGAACCCGGGACCGCGCTGCCCGATTCGCCCTGGGCCCTGCGCCAATGGCTGCGGGAGATCCCCGCGGCCTACTGCGGGGCCTCCGCGCACACGCACCCGTCCCACTTCCGCTGGACCCGGGTGGTCTCGGCCGAGGAGCTGGGCAAGCGCCTCGACCAGGGGCTCGCCATCGGCAAGCTGAAGGGGATCGTCCCCCTGCGCCGGGCCTCCTCCGGGCATCTCAACGCCGTGCTGGTGCGGGGGAGCAAGGGGCAGCGCACGGTGACCTCGGAGATCCGCATCCGCAGCCTCTTCGGCGTGGGGTCCCAGCGCAGCTCGCTCTTCATCGTGGACACCAAGTGGGACGCGGCGGGCAGGCCCGAGAACTTCGTCTTCTACGGCGGGGGCTGGGGCCACGGGGTCGGCTTCTGCCAGTCGGGAGCCACGGGCCGGGCCATCGAGGGTCAGTCGTACGGCGCGATCCTGAAAGCCTACTACCACGGCATCGAGATCGGACACCTGCGGTACTGAGATTGTCTAGTGGGAGGGGAATAGCTATGATAACGACGATGAGCAGACACGGCGCCCTACCCCTCCTGTTCGCCGCGGCCCTCCTGCTTTCCGGAGGCTGCCAGGGGACCTCGCCCAAGCGCTACGGCGAAGCCGCCCTGGGTTTCGGAGCCGTGCTCATACGCGCCCGCCTCATCCTCCCCGACGGGGAGACCCGCATCGGCAGCATCGCGATGAACCTCGAGTCCGCCAACGACAGCTACCGCCTCGTCGCCCTCCCGGACCAGACCAGCCTCCTGCGCATCGAACCCGACAAGTACCGCCTGGGGCCGACGCGCAACATGTTCGGCATGCTGCAGAAGAACCTGAAGGTGCGCATCGGCAACCGCGTCTACGTGGTCCCCTTCCCCCGCGACATCCTGCGCAAGGACCGGCTCAACGTGCGGCCCACCAAGATCGTGGCCATCGGCTACATCGAGGCGCGCCTCCTGCCCATCCAGCGCGGCCGGGAGCCGCGGGTGGAGGTCCGCCTGGATGACAGCGTGGCCTCCCGCCGCCGGCTGATCGAGGACATCATCCAGCGGCAGATGGACCACCGCACGCCCACCGACATCCGCGACAACCTGATCAGCTGGACCCGCTCGCTGGAGCAGCTCCTCATCCAGGTGCAGGGCGAGCAGGACAACAAGGCCTCCTACAAGTTCGGGACGCCCGACGTAGTCCAGGACGAATGACCGGGCTGCGCATCGGCGCCGATATCGGGGGCACCTGGCTGCGCGCCGCGATCGCACGCCCCGGCTCGGCGACCCCGCGCCGGCTGCGCCGCCGCCTCCGCCCCGGACAGACGCCCGAGCAGGCCCTGCGCTCGCTCCTGCGGGCGGCCAAGCGCGGCGGCGCCCGGGTGGACTCCCTGACCGCGGGCATACGGGGCTTCTGGCGCCGCTCCGACCAGCGCCGCCTCAAGAGGCGCCTGCTCCCCTTCGCCCGCCGGGTCCGCATCCTCTCCGACATGGAGCTGGCCTGGTACGCCGCGCTGGGGGGCGAACCCGGCGTGCTGGTCATCGCGGGCACGGGCTCGGTGGCCTACGGCCGGGACGGGCACGGGCGCCGCGCCCGGGCCGGCGGGCTCGGGCATCTCTTCGGCGACCCCGGCTCCGCCTTCTGGATAGGCCGGACCTGGCTGCAGGGACGGCCGGAGGCCGAAGCCCTGGGCTACGCGCGCCGCCGGGATTCGCTCTCCGCCATATCGGCCCTGGCCAACCGCATCCTGCGCCTGGCCGCGGACGGAAAACGGCGCCGCCCCGGGGACGGCGACCCCGTGGCCGCCGCCCGCCGCATCACCGATGCGGCCGCCCAGGAGCTCGCGGACCTCGCCCTGCGCCTGAGCCGCAAGCTGCGCTTCCGGGGCCGCATCCCCCTGTCCTGGCACGGCGGGGTCTTCCGCAACCCCCGCTTCGCGGCCCAGTTCCTCAAGCGGCTGGACCGCCGGTTCCAGCCCCATCCTCCCTCCCTCGCCGCGGAAGTGGCGGCCGCCCGTTTGGTACAATGGAGCCGATGAAGATCGCTCTCGGCGCCGACCACGGCGGCTTCCCCCTCAAACGCATCCTGCACCTCCGCCTGGAGGAGAAAGGCCACAGCGTCCTCGATCAGGGCACCGATTCCGACGCCGCCGTGGACTACCCCGACTACGCCCTCAAGGTGGCCGAGTGCGTGGTCTCCGGCGAAGCGGACCGCGGCATCATGCTCTGCGGCAGCGGGGTCGGAGCCTGCGTCGCGGCCAACAAGGTCCCCGGCATCCGCGCCGGGCTCTGCCACGACACCTTCTCGGCCCGGCAGGGAGTGGTTGACGACGACGTGAACGTGCTCTGCCTCGGGGCCCGCGTCATCGGCCCGGAGCTGGCCATCGAGATCGTGGACGCCTGGCTCAAGGCCCGCTTCTCGAAGGCGGAGCGGCACCAGCGCCGGCTCAACAAAGTCCTGGCCCTGGAGAGGCACTTTTCTGGCCGCGCGAAAAAGTAACTCCCACGCGACCGCCAAGGCCCGGCGCGTCCGCCTGCTGCTCATGGACGTCGACGGCGTGCTCACCGACGGGAGCCTGTTTCACTGGCTGGCCCCGACCGGCAAGCTGGTCGAACTCAAGGGGCTCAACGCCCAGGACGGCATCTCCCTGGTCTGGCTCGTGGAGAACGGCGTCAAGACCGGAGTCATCAGCGGCCGCTCCTCGGAGGGCCTGGAGGCCCGGGCCCGGGAGTTGCGCATGAGCTTCGTGGTCCAGGGGAAGGTGCACAAGGTCCCCGAGTACGAGCGCATCCTTAAAGAGTCCGGACTGCGCCCCGAGGAGACCGCCTTCATCGGGGACGACATCCAGGACATCCCGCTCCTGCGCCGCGTGGGCTGGGCGGTCGCGGTGGCCAACGCCCGCCCCGAGGTGAAGGCCGCGGCGGACACGGTCACCCGGGCCTCCGGCGGCCGCGGCGCGGTGCGCGAGGCCGCGGAGATCCTGCTCAAATCCCAGGGCCGCTGGGACGGCATCCTGAAGAAGTTCGAGGCCTCCCGGTGAGACGCTTCCTCGTCTGCGCCGCCGCCGCGCTGCTCCTGGCCGCCTGCGGCCGGATCGGGCTGCGGGTGGGAGGGCCGGGCGCCGAGGAGCCGCTCCTCCCGGGTCCCGCCGCCGGAGTCCCGGCCGATTCGGGGAACCCCACCGAGCCCGGCATCCCGCCCATGAAGCTCGCCCCCAAGGAGCCGGGCAAGCCGGCGGTCCTGGCCAACGAGGAAGCCAAGATCCAGGAAGTCCTTCACTACGTGGACACCCAGCAGCAGGGCTACCGCATCAGCTCGGCGGACCTGCTCCAGATCACGGTCTATCAGGAAGAAGCCCTGGGCCGGAAGGTGCGGGTCAGCCCCGAGGGCATCATCACCTTCCCGCTGGCGGGCAAGGTCCAAGTAGCGGGCTTGAGCGTCGCGGACGCCGAAGCGGCCGTGATCGAGAAGCTCAAGCGCTACGTCATCGACCCCCAGGTCTCCATCTTCATCGAGGACTACGGCAACAAGCAGGTCTATGTCCTGGGCGAGGTCAAGAAGCCCGGCTCCTACCCGCTCCCGACCGAGGCGCCCCTGAGCGTGATCGAGGCGATCACCCTGGCCGGCGGCTTCACCGAATACGCGGCCGTGGACCGCACGCGCGTCATCCGCAAGTCCAAGGGGACGAGCGACATCCTCCCCATCGCGGTCTCCGCGATCATGAAGGGGGGGGATAAGTCCAAGGACGTCCAGCTCAAGCCCAACGACGTCGTCTACGTCCCGGAGACCTACTTCTGATGACCGAGCCCCGAGACGAGATCGCGCCGGAGATCGACCTCTCACACTACCTGCGCGTCCTCTCGCGGCGGCGCTGGATCATCATCTCGGTGCTCCTCATCACCTTCCTGAGCGCGGCCCTCTACGTCTACACCGCCCGGCCCGTCTACTCGGCCACCTCGCTGGTGCTCATCGAGAAGGAGCGCCTGGACAAGACCTACACCGAAGGCATGATGGTGGAGACCACGGCCGACGACTATTACCAGACCCAGTACCGCCTGCTCAAGAGCCGCACCCTCCTCAAGAAGGTCTACGACACGATGGAGCTGTCCAAGACCGAGGACTTCGCCGGCGGGATCGGCGCCCTGGATAAGGCGGTCACGGTCTCCCCCATCCGGCGGAGCCGGCTGGTGAACATCACGGTCGAATCGTACGACCCCGAACTGGCCACCCGCGTGGCCAACGCCCTGTCGGCGCTCTTCGTCTCCGAGAACATCGAGAGCAAGCTCTTCATCTCCAAGGAGATCCTGGGGGTGCTCTTCCCGGAGATGGACGGGAAATCCGCCCGGGGCGGCGGCGCGTCCCCGGCCAAGATACAGTACGACTCCCTCCCCGCGGTGGTGAACAGCCCGCTGGTGCAGAACCTGAAGGGCATCCACGCCAACCTGGAAGCCCGGTGGGGGGACCTCTCCCACCGCTACACGGCGGAGCATCCCGAGCTCGTGCGCCTGAAATCCCAGATGGAAGCGGTGAACTCGCGCATCGAAGGCGAGACCCGGAAGGTCGTGGAGGGGATGCGCGCGGACCTCTCCGGACAGCTGCTCGGGAACAACGTCCGCATCGTGGACCCGGCCGAGGTCCCCCGCTCGCCCTCCAAGCCCCGCAAGCTGCGCACCCTGGTCATCGCGGGTCTCCTGGGCCTCCTGTGCGGCTATCTCCTGGCGCTCGGCGTGGACACCCTCGACCAGACCATCCATTCGCAGGAGGACGTCGAGCAGAAGGTGGGACTCTCCTTCCTGGGCTCGGTCCCCATGGCCGTGCTGGAGGGGGACTCCTCGGACGCCTACCTCAAGCTCATCAGCGGGCCCAAATCCTTCACCGGGGAGTCGCTCAAGAACATCCGCACCATGCTCGGCTTCGCGGCGGCCGGGGGCAAGATGCACTGCCTCCTGGTCACCAGCACGGCCCAGGGCGAGGGGAAGACCTTCATCGCTATCAGCCTGGCCATGGTCTTCGCCCAGCTCGGGGAGCGCGTCCTGCTCATCGAGGGCGACCTGCGGCGGCCCAACCTGCACAAGCGCTTCGGGCTGTCGAAAGAGAAGGGGCTCAGCCATTTCCTGGCCTACGGCCAGAGCGCCGACGAGCTGGAGGGACTCATCCAGCGCGCTCCGGTCGACGAGAAGCTCCACGTGCTGGTCTGCGGGCAGATCCCGCCCAACCCCTCGGAGCTCCTCAGCACCCCGCGCATCCCGGCCCTCCTGCAGTGGGCCCGCCACCGCTACGACCGCATCCTCATCGACGGCACCCCCATCTTCCCCATCACCGACGCCCTGCTGTGGGGCAACCACGCGGACGCCGGGATCTTCGTCGTGAAGTTCGGGGCCACCAACGCGAACCTCGCCCAGCGCGCCCGCCAGAAGATCGACGAGGGCAAGCTCAAGATCGCGGGGGCGGTGGTCAACCAGGTGACCGCCAAGGCCCACTCCTACGGGGATTATTACTACTACTATTACTATCACCACTCACACTACGCCGAGGAAGCCGAGAAGTCCCGCAAAAGCTCGAAACCGGACGCCGTTTCCTGAAACATTCCTGACATTGAAATTTCCTATAACCCCTGCTACGCTGTAGCCTGGGTCCCTGGGGACACCCCTGCATGCCTGAAGAAGCCGATAGGCCGGAGATCATCCTGGAGAACATCGCGAATCTGGACACCGCGCGCATGACGTTGCGCTGGGCCCTGGAACGCATCCGCACCCTGGAGAAGACCGGGGTCGAGACCCAGGAGGCCCTCCAACAGACCTACAACGCGCGCCAGACCCTGATCTCGGAGTTCGGCGACTACCGGAAATCCATCGAGGACCGCACCAAGAAGCTCGAGGAGAAGGAGAAGTTCGTTTCGCAGATGCAGGGCATCCTCAACGACCTGTTCAAGGGCCAGGTCGACGTCGCGGAGTTCGTGCGGCGCAAGGAGGAGCTCGAGGCCTCGCGGACCCTGCTCGAAGCCAAGGTCCGCAAGCAGCTCCAGGAGGCCGAGCAGGCCCATCAGCGCGAGGTGGAGGAGAACGCCAAGCGCCTGGCCGACATGGAGGCCACCTACACCGGGACCTTCCGCGACGCCCAGAAGCGCTTCCACGAGCAAGTCGCCAAGCTCCAGGCGGACCAGGAAGCGGCCCTGCGCGCCGACCGGGAGAAGCTGGAGAGGTCCCGGGAGGAGTTCCGCGCCGAAGCGGAGACCGCCGTCACCGGCTTCCATCAGAGGATGCTGGTCCTCGAGCACAATTACGCGGCCAAGCGCCGCGAGCTGGAAGAGGATTTCGACAAGCTGAAGGCCCGCCTCCTGGAGGAGGACCGCGAACGGGAGGAGCGCCGCGTCAACGAGGGCGCCCGGCTGCGGGAGCGCTGGGACGCCGAGCGCGCCGGCCTGGAAGCCCTGCTCGCGGAGCGCGAGACCGCTCTGTCCGACCGGGAGAAAGCCCTGCAGGAGCTCGAGAAGGGCTTCTTCACCCGCGAGGAGACCGCCCGCCGCGAGTCCGCCGAGCGGCTGGCCGCGGCCCAGACCGGACACGCGGCGGAATGCGCCCGCCTCCACCAGGAGGCCCTGGCCGCCCGCGAGGAGCTGCGGCGCCGCGAGGAAGCCGTCGAGACGGACCGGCAGGCCGCCGCCGCGGAGCGCATGCAGGCGGAGAAGGCGGTCCGCGAGGAGCTCCGCCGACGGGAGGAATCCTTCGAGGCCGAGCGGCAGAAGGCGTTCGGCGACCGGACTCAGGCCGAGGAGGCCGCCCGCCTGGAGTTCGGGGAGCGCCTCGCCGCGGTCCAGGCCGGCCACGCGGCCGAATGCGCCCGCCTGAGCCAGGAGACCCTGGCCGTCCGCGAGGTCCTGCGCCGGCGCGAGGCGGCCTTCGAAACCGAGCGCCTGGGCCTCCTCCAGGAGCAGAGCCGCCAGCGCGAGGAGACCGCCCGGAAGTTCGACCAGACCCTGGAAGCCCTGCGGCAGTCCTTCCAGGAGATGGACAACGCCCGCCTGCAGGAAGCGGGCACGCAGGTCGAAGCCCTGCGCCAGCATTATGAGGAAGCGGCCAAGCGCCACACCCTCGAGCTCGCCAAGGTGCGCACCGAGATGCGCCTCCAGCAGGAGGCGTTCCAATCCGAACGGGCGTCGCTCCTGGAGGGACAGATCGGGCTGCGCCGGCAGGACGCGGACCGCTTCGCCGAGTCGCTGCGCGAGGCGGAACTCCGCCTGCGCGCCGCCCAGGCGGAATCCCAGACCACGGCGGACGCCGACCTGGAGGCCCTGCGCACCCATTACGACGAGGTGTTCGCCCGGCGCCAGGGCGAGGTCCAGAAGGAGATCGAGGCCCACACGGGCGAGGTCCAGATCCTGCGCAAGCGCCTGCGCGCGCAGCAGGAAGAGCTGGAGACCGCGCTCGCGGCCGAGCGCACGGCGGCGGAAGCGCGCCGGACGGGGGAGACCCAGCAGACCCAGGAAGACCTGCGGACGCGCGCGGCCGCCCACGACCAGACCCTCGCGGCCCGGGAAGCGGCCCACGCCCAGGGCCTCGCCGAGCTGGAGCGCCGGTTCCGGGACCAGCTCGACGACCTCCGGGTGAAGCTCGCCATGGAGCGGGACTCCTTCGACGCGGAGATCCGCCGGCGGGTCGCGGCCGAGGCCTCCCAGCGCGAGGCGCTGGAAGCCACCCACCGCAAGGACCTCCAGTCCCTGCGCGACCGGGCCGCGGCCCTGGCCGGCGAGCGGGACGACGCCGTGCGCTTCCGGGAAGCCGCGCAGGCCCGCGCCACGGAGCTCGAGGCCCTGCGCGCGGAGTTCGGCCGCCGGACGGCGGAAGAGGCGGCGCGCGTCGACGTCCTGGACACCGGGCACCGGGACGCGCTCCAGGAGCTGCGGGAGCGGATCGCCCTCCTGTCCCGGGAGCGGGACGAAGCCATCCGGGTCCGGGAAGCGGCCGAGGCGCGGGCTTCCGAGGCGGAAGCCCTGCGCACGGAACGCTCCGCCCTCCTTGAGGAGCAGCATCACATCCGGGAAGAGGAGCTCCGCAAGCGCGAGGACATGCTGCAGAAGCTCGAAGCCTATTTCATCGAACGCGGCAAGGAGCGCAACGCCCAGACCGCCGAGCAGTTCGACAGCCTCCGCCGCCACTATCAGAAGATGCTGGAGAACCTGCGCGAAGCCCGCCGGGACCGCGCCGAGCCCCAGCCCGCGGCGGCCGGGGCCGCGCCGGCGCCCGCGGGGACCGCCTCCAAGGCCGCGCTCGTCGCGGCTCCGGCCGGCTCGGGGCCGCGCCCCGCGGTGCTGCAGCCGGCGCTGCGCGAGCAGCCCGCCGAAGGCTGGGGCCGGGTCCTGCGCTGGGCGCTGGCCGCGGTCTTCCTCTGCGTCGCCGCCGCGGGCATCGCCGCCTGGCTGCACCCCGTCTCGGGCCGGGATTACAAGGTGCCGTTCTCCCATCCCACCGCGCTGGTCTGGCAGGGCCAGACGCTCTGGGCCGCGGATTGGAAGGAGGAGACGGTCTACAAGCTCCGCCGCACGGCCGGGGGCATCAAGGAGGAGGCGCGCTTCCCGATCCCGGGCACCCACATCACCGGCATGGCGGTCGTGGGCGAGACCGTCTACATCGCCGATTCCTGGCGGCGGGTCATCCAGCGGCGCCGCCTGGGAGAAGGCGGCCTGAAGCTGGAGCAGGAATGGCCCAGCCCGGGGGGGACCCCGTCCGCGCTCCTGAGCGACGGGACCCAGCTGTGGTCCGCGGATATGGGCGAACGGCGCATCTACCGGCACGCCCTCAACGATTCCTTGACCGTCCTGGAGAGCTTCCCGGTCGAACACGCCCCCATCGGCCTGCATGCCGACGCGGAGCGCTTCTGGTCCGCGGACGCGACGAGCCGGCTGGTCTTCCGCCACCGCTGGGACCAGACCCTGAGCCTGCTCGGCGCCTACGGCCTCACGGAACTCATGGAAGGCAAGACCCCGCTCTCGGCCTTCACCATGCGCGGCTCCGAGGTCTGGCTGGGCCGCGACGGGGGGGACAGCCTCATCGCGCGCCCGCTCTGGCGCTTCCACCAGGTCCCGCTCGCCGAATCCCGTCCTTGACCCCGCCGCGGGGTATTGATTAGAATCGACCCATGCCGCTCTTCGACCTCTTCGGCGTAAAGAAAGACCTCCGCCCCGAGGAGGACGTCCTGACGGGAAGCCGGCCCGCCGCGCCGGTCCCGGGGCCGGCGCCGTCGGGGAAAGGCTCCCGGCGCGGCTGGGGCATCGCCCTGGCCCTGAACACCCTCCTGGTCCTCGGCGCCTCCGGCGTCCTGGCCACCCGCGTGATCGACCATCTCTCGGCGACCCCGGCCGTGACGGCGCCGCGCCCCGCGCCCAAGGGGGGGAAAGCCCCGGGGCCCGCCGCGCCCCAGGCCGCCGCCAAGCCGGAGAAGGCCCCCGAGGCGAAGCCCGCCGAACCGCCCAAGAAGCCGGCTCCGCCCCCGGCCCCGGAAGCCAAGGCCCCGGAAAAGAAGGCTCCCGCGGCCAAACCCGCCGGGAAACCGGCGACCCGTCCCGTGCCCTTCACTTATACAGGGAACGGCGCCAAGGAAGTGGCCCTGGTGGGGCCTTTTTTGGTGCGGACCGGGGGCCGCAAGCAGATGTTCAAGAACAGCAAGGGCGCCTGGCAGCTGACCATATACCTCAACATCGGGGAAAGCTACAAATACCGCTTCGAGGTGACGGATTCCCAGGGCCGCAAGAAGCTGACCCCCGCGGAAACAGTGGAAGTCCTGCAGCCCTGACCGCGCCTACTGTATTGATTTTGTAACACTCGCCTGTTAAACTCCGAATACCGCCACACAGTCGTGGAGGGGATTGATGCTTCTCCGACGAAGACAACTCGGTTCAGCGCTGGCTTTCTGCCTCCTCACGGCGGCTTGGGCGTCGCCCGCGCGGGCCGTGATCACCGCCCGGTTCGCGCACACCACCACCCTCCTGCCTAACGGGAACATCCTCATCACCGGCGGCCGGGCCGGGGACACCGGCATCTACATGAACAACGTCGAGATTTTCATCTCCACCGCCGATATGGTCGTCACGGCCGACAACTTGAACACCGCCCGGGCCTCCCACACGGCCACCCTCCTGCCCGACGGGCGCGTCCTGGTCTACGGGGGCCGGACCACGGGCGACACCGCCCTCTCCGACGGCGAGGTCTACGACCCGGACACGGACACCTGGACCGCGTACGCCGACGCCGCGGCCAGCGCGCGCTACAACCACACGGCGAACCTGCTCCCCAACGGGCTCGTGCTCCTGGCCGGGGGACAGAACAGCGCGGGGCCCACCATCCTCAACACGGCCCGGCTGTTCGACTACCGCACCAACACCTTCGC
>MGTY01000092.1 GCA_001799695.1 Elusimicrobia bacterium GWA2_69_24 | reverse complement strand
TTTCGCGGCGATCGACATCCACTGGTGGTTCTGGACCGAGACGGCGACGGAAGCGTTCCCTGCGACGGCCCCCTGGCAATCGCGGACCATCCCCGCCGCCCGGCAGTATCTGGATTCGTTGGGGTTGGGCGGGGTGCAGATCTGGTCCATGGAGGATGCGTCCTGGGTGGGGTGTCCGGACCGGATGCCCGCGCAGACCGAGGAAGACCAGGCCCGGACCCTGGTCAAACGCTTCGTATGGGGACGCGCCAACGGTCTCGACAAGCTGTTTTGGAGCCAATTGCTGGACTTCTACAATTTCAATGGATCCTCGGTCTCCGTGTTCAACTCCATGGGACTGGTGGATGATGGAGCGCAGAACTGCTCCGATCCGGGCCGATTGAACACGACGCGCCGGTCATATTGGGCGTACCAGAGGCTGGCTCAGACCACCGACAACCTGGTCGCCTCCCCGGCGGGGACGGTCGCCGGTATCCATGACGGGAGCGCGGTCTTCGCCTATCAGTACACGCGCCGGAGCGACTCGCAACCCCTCTATGTCCTGTGGCGGGAAGGCGGCGCGGGCAGCGTCGCCCTGAGCGTCGCCTCCGCCCGCTACACGCTCACGAGCCTCGTTCCGGACCGCTATGGGAACTTCAGCTCGACGCCCACCAGCGCCCAGAACGACCGCCTGACGGTCCTATTGGATGCCAACCCCGTTCTAGTGGTCCCGGACGCATCGCTCTCGACGGTCGACGCCTCCCCCCCCACCCTCCCCGCCGGACTGGAGGCGTCGGCCGTCTCGTCTTCCCAGGTGGACTTGTCGTGGACGGCCTCCACCGATAATGTGGGCATTGCAGGCTACCAGGTCTACCGGGACGGGGTCCAGGTGGCGAGCGCCGCGACGAATTCATACACGGATTCCGGGCTGTCCGCGGGGACGACCTACACCTACGCCGTGGCGGCCTACGACGCGGCCGGGAACGTCTCGGCCAAGTCCGCCTCGGCCTCGGCCGTCACCCTGGCCGTCCAGACCGGCGGGCAGGGGTTCATCCTGGTGTCAGGCGGAAACATGGTCACAGCGGCCGAAGGCGCAGTCAGCAAGATAGACCCCGCCACCGATCAGATCGTGGCCCAGGTGAGCTTCGCCACGACGAACGTGACGATCGCGGCCGACCCGACGAGGCGGTTGATTTACGCGGCCGCCTCGGACGGACAGCTGGCCGCTTTTCGGGCGGACACGCTGGAGCGGGCGGACATCCCCGTGGCGGGCCTGGGACGCATCCCCATCGGCTCGGCTGTGACCCCGGACGGCAGGACCCTCCTCCTGACGACGCGCGGCTCCGACGGTCTGCGCAACGCCGACGACCGGCTCGACGTCGTCTCGCTGAACCCGGACTCCTGGCCGCCGACCGCGGTCCTTGCCTACTCGGTCCCCACGGGCACACAACCGATCAACGTCATGCTCGACCGCTCGGGGCGCTACGCCGTCGTAACCGTGCGCGACGATCCCGCCCCCTCGGTCCTGGTCCTGGATCTGCAGACCCGGCAGACGGTCCTGCGGGCGGCCCTGCCGGCCGGCTCGGAGCCCGAGGGCCTCGACATGCACCCGGCCCAGGACGTCGCCTACGTCCTGAACCATGGAACGAATAAGATCTTGGTGCTCGACTTGGCGCTAAGTCCGCCGCAGATCATCGCCACCGTCCCGATCCTGTCGACGAAGCCGGGCAACAATCCCCAGCCGAGCAAGGGGAAGTTCGCCCCGGACGGACGGCGCATGTTCGTCGCGGGTCAGTCGACCAACGAAATACTGATGTTCGACACGTCGGTGGCGACCGGCCCCGTCCAGGACCGAACGGTCTCGCTGGCGGTCGGCGCGCAGCCCCACGGCATCGTCTTCCTTCCCGGGGACCGCGCCTACGTCGCCAACACCAATAACGGCGGCGCGCATGGGAGCATCTCGGTGCTGCAGGACGTCTCGGGCTCTCCCAGCGTCTCCGGCGGAGAGATCCTCGCCTCTCTCGTCGGCCCGAACATCTTCCTCGATTTCACGACCGCGGCCTCGGCCCCGGCGCTCGACGCAGCCTCCCCCACCGTCCCCGCCGGGCTGAAGGCGTCGGCCGTCTCTTCTTCCCGTGTGGACCTGTCGTGGACGGCGTCCACCGACGACGTGGCTGTGGCCGGCTACCAGGTCTACCGCGACGGCGTCCAGGCGGCCACCACCGCGTCGACGGCGTATTCGGATACCGGGCGGTCCGCGGGGACGACCTACGCCTACGCCGTGACCGCCTATGATGCGGCGGGAAACGTCTCGGCCAAGTCCGCCTCGGTCTCGGCGGCGACCCCGGGATCCGAGACCGGCACGGCTGTCCCGGTCTCCACAATCCCCATCCACATCGTCTTCGACCTGCATATCGAGGACATGGGGGAGAACCACGGACAGCTCCAGACCGGGGACTACAACGGCCGCCGCGCCGAACTGATCTGGTTGAGCACCACGGCGGCCGCCTCCGGGGCCAAACTGAGTCTCCAGACGAACGGCGAGTACGCGGAATTCGCCCTGGAGAACGGCCATGCCTCCGACATCGGCGCCCTCATCGCCGCCGGCCATGACGTGGGGACCCACGCCCACCCCTACGCCTATTACGGACCCCACGACTGGCGCCGCATCGCGTCGCCCACCATCGAGGAATCCCGCCGGATCTGGACCGACAACAAGTCCGTCCTGGACCGCCTCATCGTCCAGGCCGGCTACGATGCCGCGAAGATCGATACCGTCATCTCCGCCCAGGCGCCGTCCGACTACGGCGAGAACGACCTGCTCATGCGGGAATTCGGCTACCCCATGCAGGGCGGAGGCCGCAACGAGACTTTCTTCAGTCTCTTCGGGCACGATGTCTACAATCCATGGCGGCCCGGGTCGGAAGGGGCCCTGGATGAGGACTTGGCCGCCACCTACGTCGTGGTGCCGCACACTTCCCAGATCGGCACCGCGGAGGACCATGGTCCCATGGACGACCGCCGCTACCTGGACAACACGGTGCCGGCCCTGAAGAAGCGCTTCCTCATGCTCTACCTCGAATGGCGCCAACGCGAACGCACCGGGAAAGACGGCAAGGTCTTCGTCTTCGGTTGGAACAGCCATCCCCATGCTCTGGTGAGCGGCCTCCACCGCAAGGAGACGGCCGAGTTCCTTTCCTGGCTGGGCGAGAACTTCATCGGAAAAACCTCCCCGCGCGGCAACCCCGTGGCGCGCTATTCGACCTTCAGCGAGGTGCGCCAAGCCTACCTCGGCTGGGAAGCCGCCAACCCGGGCGCATCCTCCTTCGAGCACAAGGACGGCGATTCCTATCCGTATTCCATGGAAACGCTGGCCCGCCGGCTCTGGAACCAGAAGGAGGGCCAGACGAGTCTCTACGAATCGGAGCTCAAGGACTGGACGGCCCAAGGCATCCGCTGCCACAAGCTGAGCTTTCAGGCCAGTTCCACTTCGCCGGCCCAAGCCCTTTACGTCGTCTGGAGCGACTCCGGCGCGGTCGCCTTGGACTTCTCGGGACAGATATCGGGCGGACTCAAGGTCACCGACCTCCTGACCGGGACGACCCAGACCCACTCCCCCGCCTCCCTGCGGGTGACGGGTACCCCGCTCATCGTCGAGGCGGGCCCCGCCCAACAGGAGCCCCCGCAGGAGGGGAGCGGGGTATCATTCGCCACGGGAACGGCGCGGCCGAACTCGGATTCCACGATCTCTCTCCACGTCCCGTCGGGCGGGATCCAGGTATCCATCCCGGCGGCCGCCTTTCCCGCGGAGGTGGCCGTGACCGTGCGCGCGCTCCCCTCGGCGGCGCCGCGGCCGGAGGGAGGCATGGCTGCCACGGGACTCGGGGCCGAGATCGAGGTGGCCGGGGGACTCCAACCCTCCAAGCCCGTGACCCTGACGATCGGCTACCGCGACTCGGACGTCGCCGGCCTCGACGAGACCCAACTCGTGGTCTGCCGCTACGACGAGGAGCGCCGGAAGTGGCTCCCGATCCCCTCCACGCCGGACCCGGCGGGCAACGCGGTCAGCGCGCGGACCGACCATTTCTCCACCTTCCAGGTCATGAATATCCGACCCGCCGCCGGCCTCGACGCGGCGCTCATCTACCCCAACCCGTTCCGGCCGACCCGCGGGCACAGTCAGGTATTCTTCCGCGACCTGAGCGCCGGCGCGAGCGTGTCCATCTACACCCTGCGCGGCCGACGGGTATGGAACGGAACCGCGTCGGCGTCGGGGTTGGCGGTATGGGACGGGAAGAACGAGGCCGGCCTTCCGGCGGCCAGCGGAGTCTACCTCGTCCTCCTTCAGAGCGGAGGCAGCCGCAGGGTCATGAAACTGGCGGTCGTCAGGTAGGGACGGGACCGACGGTCCCCGCCAAGGCGGCGGGACCCGAGGCAGGCATTTTCATGGCGCCCGCAAGCGCTGCGCGGCGGACCTGAATAATCGTTGTATTTCCAAACTAATCCTCTTGTAAATTTCTTTACGAGCCGCTTCCGGCTATCCGGGGCCATACTATGGCAGGGCGGGAATAAGGGAGGGGACATGGCTCTGATCATGATCGCGGAAGACGACGAACATCTGACCCGGATACTCAAAGATTTCCTGAGATCCCGGGGCCACCAGGTGTTCTCGGTCGCGGACGGCGTGAATGCGTCCATCCGGGCGCAGGAATGGAAGCCGCAGTTGATCATCATGGACATCATGATGCCGGGAGCATACGGGACGAGCGCCTTCCGCAGCATGGAAGCGGCCGGGGTCACCCGCACGACGCCCGTCATCTTCCTCACGGCGCTTCCCCGGGAGAAGGCGGCGCAGATCGTCCCCGCGACGGCGACCACCCGCCTCCTCCTGAAACCGCTCTCATTGCAGGACCTGGCGGCCGTCATGGCGGAACTCCTGCCGGAGTCCGACCCGGCGAGCGGCGCCGGCGAGCGCTAGGGAGCATGGGCATGGTATGGGGCGCCTGTCTGGGGTATACTCTTCCCACCGACCGGGGGGCATGATGAGAATGAATCGGTTCCGAACAATAGCGTCTCTGGCGTTTTTGCTGACCGCGCCCCCGTGTCTTGGCGCCAGCGAGAAGGCTTCCTCCTCCGGCAAGCGGGCGGTCCGATTGGACCCTCCCGCGCAGCGGCTGTCCAAGCTGGATAAGGCCTTGGAACTCAGCGAGGAACAACTGGCGGACATCCAGAGCATCCTCGAGGCGACGGACCGGAACGTCCGCAAAGCCGTGGAGGCGGGCAATCAGCGTATCCGAGCGGCCCTGGACGATGACCAGAACAGCGCCTTCGACGATTTCTTGAAGGAAGAGGACCGGAGGGCCGCGCAGACCGCTGAGAAGCCCCGAACTCCGGGGTCCCGGAAGAGACTGGTCCCTGTGTCGGGTTGGGAATCGGAGGATAATGCCCAAAAGCAGGGCGGTCAGGGCGGCGGTCAGGGCGGTCAGGGCGGCGGTCAGGGCGGTCAGGGCGGCCAGGGCGGCGGGCAGGGCGGTCAGGGAGGTGGACAGGGCGGCATGGGTCAAGGCGGCCAGGGCGGCGGGATGCGCGGGGGACAGGGCGGCATGGGTCAAGGCGGCCAGGGCGGCATGGGACCAAACAATGGCAAGTGCGGCGATGGGGTCTGCGACCAGGTAGAACAGAACCGGGGTGTGTGCCCCCAGGACTGCAATTGAAGCAGCTAGCGGAAGCCGCCGCAACGCTCCTCATCTTGGGACTGGGCGCGTCCGCGGCCCTCTCACAAGAATCCGGGAGTCCGGAGGGCTTCCCCGAGCCCGGCGGCCCGCCCTCCCGCTACGAGCAGCTGCTGCGGAAACTGCCGAAGGAGGACGCCAAGGGATTCTCCCGACTCATCGAATCGGTGCCGCGCCCGGAGGAGGCCTTCGGCTTCGCCGCCAGGCTCATGGAGGACCTCGACCAGCTGCGGACCCTGGAGGAGGACCGGGAGCGCCTGGAGCCCGGCTTCTACCGGGAACGCCGCGAAGCCGCCATCGGGAGCCTGGTCCGCACCCTGGATAGCCTCCCGCCCAAGCTCCGGGAGCGGATCATCGATGCCCTGCATGGGAGCCTGACATCGGTCGGCTTCGATCCCGGGGCGGAGTCCGAGGAGGATGGCCCCCTCCGCCCCCCGGCCGAAGTCCCCGTAACCGCGGCCCCAAGGCCCGGCTCCGCCGTCCCCGCGCCCGCCGCGCCCCCGGCGGAACGGAAGACCCCCTCCTTACCCAAGGTCCAACGCAGCTTCCGGCAGGGCGACTATGCCGCGGCCGAAGCGCAAGCGGGGCGGGTCATCGCGGCCGCCCCCCATCAGCTCCAGGCCTATGCCCTGCGAGCCATGGCCCTGGCCATGCTCGGACGACCGGACGAAGCCGACTCCGAGATCGCGACCGCCCTGCGGATCGCGCCGAAGGATTCGAACCTCCTGGCGGCGCGCGCGTTCGTGCTCAACCGGACCCCGCTCCCCCAGAAGGCCCACCCCCTCGCCGAGGAGGCCATAGAACTCAGCCCTTCCAACGATTGGGCCTGGTATCAGCTCGCCTACGCCCAGGCTGGGCTGGCCGACCGCAGCGGAAGCCTGCGCTCTTTGTCCCAGGCCGCGACCCTGGCCCCCCGGGAGTTCGGCGACCTGCGGCGCGCGGCATCCCGGACCGAAGGGAACGAGGAGCTCCTGGCGTTCTTCCGGGCCCAGCCCGGAGCGGCGCAGTCCCCGTTCGTGGGGAGGCCCCCGCCGCTGCGGCGCCTCCTGCTGCTCCTGATCCTCGCGGGGATATTCCTGGGAATGCCGGCCCTCCTGTTCCTCAAGCGCCGGCGCATAGCGACCTGGATCGTCCGCCAGGGCATGGGAGCGGCCGCCGCGACCCCGCCCGCCGACGAGCCGCCGGCTCCGGCCGGGGTCCGCATCCCCACCGGCTATCGGATCCGCCGCCAGATCGGCTCGGGCGGGATGGGCGCGGTGTTCGAGGCCGAGGACCTCTCGCTCGAGCGCCGGGTGGCCATCAAGCGCATGCGCGACGAGATCCGCCTGAACCCCGCGGAGTCGGAGCGCTTCCTCAAGGAGGCGCGCACCGTCGCCAAGCTCCATCACCCCAACATCATCGAGATCCACGCCGTAGTGGAGAAGGACGGGGACATCCTGCTCGTTTTCGAATACATCGACGGGATGACGCTCGACGCGGTCCTGGCCAAGAACCAGCGCCTGGCCCTCCCCCAGGCCCGCTTCGTGCTCCGCCAGGCGGGCGCCGCGCTCCACTACGCGCACGCGCAGGGGGTCATCCATCGCGACCTGAAGCCCTCCAACATCATGATCACGAAGGATAACCTGGTCAAGGTCATGGATTTCGGGGTGGCGCGGGTGGCCAAGGACGCCTTGAGCCGCCTCTCCATGACCAACACGATGGCGGGCACCCCCCCCTACATGGCGCCGGAATCCGAAGCCGGGGTCGTGCGCCGGGAATCGGACATCTACTCTCTGGGAGTCTGCCTCTATGAGATGATCACCGGCGCCCTGCCCTTCGAAGGGAGCTTCTCGGGGATGCTCGAGGCCAAACGGGCGATGCGCTTCACCCCTCCCAGCCGGAGAGTCCCCGGTCTTCCCGCCCCGCTGGACCCCTTCTTCGCGGCAGCCCTGCACGAGGATCCCGACCGGCGTCCCCCCACGGCCGCGGAGTTCACCGCGGCCTTCGAAACCGCCGCCAGACAATAAACCGGCCTCCCGACCGTTATCCTGGGTGGAGCCGGGAACCCGGCGGACCCAGGGAGGATCCATGAAGACGAGCACGAGCATCCTGTTGGGAATGGGCCTGATAGCGGCCATCGCCAGCCAGCCCGGCTGGGCAGCCAAGGATGACGGCCCCAAGAAGAAGGAAGCCGGGGTGTCGGAGTCGAAAGAGAAGCCGTCCGGGAAGAAGCTCGATCTCAACGAGGAGCAGAGGAAGACGCTCCAGGAAACGCGCAAAGCCCACCGCGAAGCGGTGCAGCCGCTGCGCGAGAAATTGCGCTCGGAGATGCGGGCCCTGCGCGAACAGGTGCGCGAGGGCAAGGGGGATGCCGAGATCGGCGCCGGGCTCGACCGCATCAAGGGCCTCAAGAGCTCCATCCAGAAGGAGCGCGAACAATTCGAGGCCAAGCTGGCGTCCATCCTGAAGCCCACCCAGCGGGCGAAGCTGCTCTTCGCGGCCCACCGGCGCGGCCTGGCCTCCCGCGGCGGATTCGGCCGAGGGGACGGGCGGGGCGAAAAGCGCGGCGGCGGCCGAAAAGGAAGAGGCGGACAGCGCGACTGCGGCCGCGAGGACTGCTTCTGGCCCGAACCGGACTGACCGGAAGGCCGGCGCCGCAGGGGATATCCTGGGGGCTCTCCGCGTTCAGGGGCAGAGTCCGGAGCGCCGAGCGCAGAGCTCGTCCCGGCTCGACCGCAGCTGGAGGGACAGCCCCAGGTCCGCGTCGGAAGGCTCCAGCGCGAGTCCCGCATCGTAGACCGCCAGGGCCTCGCCGTAGCGGCGCCGGGATTCGTGGATGGCGGCGAGGGTCAGGTAGGAGGACAGCTCCTCCGGAGCCGCGGCCACGGCCAGCCGGAGGTCCGCAACGGCATCGGCCGCGGCTCCCGCAAGGTGCCTGCAGATGCCGCGCGCGCGCAGGGCCGCCGCCGCGGTCCCGGGGACCTCGGTGAGGGAGCCGAGGGCCGCAACGGCGCTCCGGCAATCCCCCGCCCTCTGCAAGAGGAGGGCGAAACGCAGCTTCAGCTCGGGGGACGGTCCCAAGGCCAGGCCGGCGGCCGCCGCCTCCCGGGCCCGGGACGCCTTCCCCGCGTTGGCCGCGGCGGAGGCCAGAGCGGCCCAGCCGTCGGCTGAGGGATATTTCTCCGCGAGGATATCCAGCCCGGGCAAGGCTCCCCCCGGGTCTCCGATGGACTGGAAGAACGCCAGCATGGGCTCGAGGTCGGCGGCGTTCCAGGGGCGCGGCCCCGCGCGCTCGAGCGCCGTCCGCTCCGCGGCGGAGTCTCCCAGCAGCCGGGCCGCCGCGGCGGTCTCGATCCACAGCCAGGGAGCGGCGGCCTCCGGCCCGTCCAGAAGGGAACGCGCGAGCAGCTCCGCCGCCTGCGGCTTCGCCCCCAATCCCGCATAGAGCAGCGGCAGGACGCGGGACTCGGGGTCCGCGTTTATCCCTCCGGACCGGTCCAGCGCGGCGAGGGCCACAGCCTTCTGTCCCTGGCCCCGGGCCGCCGCCGAGAAGGCGGCCCAGAACCGGAAAGGCAGGACGGCGCCGTTTTCGCGGAGGAGCCGCAGGGCCGCCTCGCCCCGTCCCTCCATTGAAAGGACCCGGGCCAGCCAGGCCCGCGCCTCGTCCTTCCGGACCGCATCGCGGGAGAGCGTCTCCAAGATGGCGGCAGCCGCTCTCGTCTTCCCCGTCTCGGCGAGGAAACGCGCCGCGCGGAGCCGGACTTCCGCATCCACGCCCGGGACCCGCCCCAGCCGTTCCAGGACGGCAGCGCGGCGCCCGAACGGCAGGCCTGCCGACAATCCCCACAACGCTTCCGAGGCTCCGCCGTCCTCGGAACAGAACCTCTGCCGGAGAGCCGCTTCGCGCTCGGTCCTCATGAGCCCGACATGACAGGAGGCCGCGGCGGAGAGGGAACGAGCCCGGTTAAAAACGAGCGCCGCGTCATCCTCCCGGCCGAGACTGAGGAGACGGAGGGCCTCGAGCAGCAGGTCCTGTCCGGGCTCCGCGGCCCGCTCGTGCCCTCCCGCGATGAGCGCCCAGGCGTGATCGCGCTTCCGCTCCGGCCCCGGGTCCAAGGACAGCGCCCGGGCGAAGGCGGCCTCGGCGTCCGATGGGAGACCCAGCCCCATCAGCCGCCGCCCCCGCTCGGACCACAGCCACGGGTCCTCGGGATGGCGCTTCAGCGCCGCGCTCAAGCCGCGCATGCTCCCGTCCAGGCGCAACGGATAAGACCAGGCCAGGGCGTCCGCGTAGAGCCCGAGGCCGGCGGCCGCCGCCAGCAGGAGCGCGGCGAAAGCGACGCTGGCGCGCGCCTCCGCGGGTCGAGACGGGGAGTCCCATAGCCTGGAGACCAGCCCCGTCCCGAGCACCGCCATGATGGGCCACACCGGGGCGAGATACCTCCCCACGAAGCCCACGGGGACGTGGACGGCGACGAAATAGGCGGCGAGCAATGCCGTCTGCCGGACATCCTCCCTGCCGCGGAAGAGCCAGGCCGCGGCCAGGAACAGGAACAGGAGGACCCAGTGCTCCGACATGGCGAGCCCGGTCCGCGCCGCGCAGGCGGCGACGAAGCGCCCGGGATGGCGGACGACCTCTCCCGCCGCCCAGGAAACGATGCCCGACCCCGGCGGAAGCTGCAGCCCGTCGCGGAGCCGGTCCACGTCCATCCCGGGGACGACCCCCAGGGCGCCGGCGGCCAGTCCGAGCTCGGCCCGCCCCTTTTCCAGCGGGATGAACTCCCGGTGCACGACCCGGTTCATGTGGACCCAGGGGCTGAGCAGGAGAGCCGGCAGGATCCAGAGCGGCAGCAGGTTCGCCCACCGCTCGCGCGCCGGCCTCCCTCTCCAGGCGAGCCAATCATATAGGGAAAGGACCAGCGGGTAAAGGGCCAGCGGCGAGCGCACCAGGAGGCTCACCCCTATCGCCAGGCCGAGCCCGGCGCTGCGCAGCGGGCTCGGGGCCCTTCCGCGCCAAGCCGCGAAGACCGCCGTAAGCAGGAGGAGCAGCACGTAGGCCACGTGCTCCTGCGAGTCCACGAACCAGATCAGGCCCAGTACGGCGCAAACCAGGAGAGCCAGGACCCCGCAGAGGCCGCCGAACAGCAGACGACCGAGGCAGTACACGAGGATGAGCGAGGCCGCCATTACCAGCCGGGGCCCGTACCGCCGCAGCAGGGGCGGCGCGTGCGCGCCGGCCAGGGCCTCGAGGACGGCGGACAGGGGCATGGCCAGGGATATGCCCGGATCCGGCATGCCGTGGAAGAACGCCTCCGCGGACCCGACCCGGGATTCCACGACCGACCTTTGGGGGTGGACCGACCACTGCGCCCACTGCAAAGACACCGCTCCCAGCGCCAGGAAGGTCAGGAGGATCCGGGGCAGACGCATACGCCGTCCATTGTACGATTTGACTCAAGGGGCGGCGACATGGGATAATTGCAGCGGTCGTCCGGGCTTGAGAAAGCCAGCAGTACCGGATCGGATGACGGGCTTGGGGTGGATTCCGGTACGTTTCAGGAGGGGTAAAGGCATGTTGAAAAGCAAGAAGGCCGGCTTCACGCTCATCGAGCTGATGATCGTCGTCGCCATCATCGGAATCCTGGCGGCGATAGCCATCCCGAAGTTCGCCGACCTGATCCGGAAGTCCAACGAGGGCTCCACGAAGGGGAACCTCGGAGCTGTCCGTTCCGCGCTGAGCATCTACTACGGGGACATGGAAGGCTACTATCCCATGAACCTGGCCTCGCTGACCGCGAGCGGCAAGTACATGTCCGCGATCCCCAAGGCCAAGACGCCGTCCTACCACATGGACACGGCCGGGGTCACGAATGCGTCAGCCACCAGCGACGTCGGCGGCTGGCTATACAACAACGTCGCGGCGGACCCGAACTACGGGACGCTGTGGGTGGGTTGTACGCACACGGACTCGAAGGGAAGCGTCTGGACAGCGTACTAAGCTGAACCATTCCCAATAGCGCGAGGCTCCCGGCCGCGAGGCCGGGGGCCTCGTCGTTTATACGCTAGTGTAGTGCTTCCAACACTTCTTTACATTTAAGAAGCCGTCATACCGGCGCCAGCCGGTATCCAGACGACAAACCACTGGACCCGGCCTTCGCCGGGGTGACGAATGTGATTTATAACTCACTACACTAGATGCCGAATTGCTTGCGGACGGTGGACCGGAGCAGGACCGCCATCGCGACCGCCTGGAGCGCGGCCGGCAGGATGTTCAGGAAGGCGCCCGAACCGGCGTCCACGTAGGGGACGCAGAGATAGAAAGCGCCCTTCATGCCGAAGGATGCCAGGACGGCGGTCGGCAGGGCGTACATCAGGGCGATGAAGATGAGCGCCATCACCTCGGGCCGGCGGCTGGCCGTGAAGCGGCAGAACTGCAGGAAGGCGAAATCGCGGAACAGGAAGCAGGCCTGCATCAGGGGATAGCGCCACTCCGGGCCCTCCGCGTTCCAGCCCGAGGTCTTCCCGAATACGACGACGATGACGGCCAGGCCCGCGTAGCTCGCCGCCGCGGTGATCCAGGCGGGCGTCAGGCCGCCGCGGTTATCGCCGCCGGTCAGCCAGCGCTTCCAATGGTCCCGGCTCTCCCGGCTGAGCACCGCGGAGAAGAAGGCGAAGAAGGCCGGCGCCACGGCGGAATAATAGATATTGGAGTTCGGGAAGCCGGTCTGGTAGAGGACCAAAAACCCCATGAACGCCGGCAGGCGCCAGGGGCGGCCGCGTTCCAGAAGCTCCTTGCCGATGCGCCACTTGGCCCCCGCGAACGCCCAGAGCCCGAAAGCCACGCAGCTGAAGACGACGAAGGCCTTGGGGTCCCACTCGACCCCGAAGAACCGCAGGCCGGGCCCGCCCGGATGCCGGTCGAAAAGGAACTGGAGCAGGACCTGGAGCGCGAAGAAGCCGACCAGCCCGCCTCCCGTGCCCGCGGACGACCCGGAGGTCGCCTCCCCGGCATGGCTCGAAGTCAGGAGCCCGAGGGAGATGGCGAAGAACGCCGCGGACACCAGCAGCGCCTGATGCCAGCAAAAATCGAGGAGGGTGGTCTGGTCCGAGAGCAGGAAGCCCGTCACGACCCAGGGCAGCATGAGGATGGCCAGATAGTAGGCCAGGATGGGAGCCCCCAGAAGCTTGCCGACGGCCATCTCGAAGGAGGACAGCGGGGTGAGGCGCTGGATCTCCCAGGTCCTTTCTACGCGCTCGTTCAGCACGGAACCGGTCGCCCGCACGGTGCCGTAGACGAGGAGGAACAGGCCTTCCAGGACGAGCGCGGTCGAATAGAGCAGCTTCCCGCTCTCCCCCGCCGCCGAATCCATGGTCAGCAGGGCTCCGCCCAGCACCACCGTGGTCACCGCCGCGATGGTGAGACGCGACAGCCGCGTCTCGCTCATGGAGTACCGGGCGATCTCGGGGAAAGCCTCCCGGAGCCCGCTCACGGCCTCCTCCCCATGACCGAGAGATAGCTGTCCTGAATGGTCCCGGCCGCCTCCGCGAACGAGACCACCCCCACCCCGCGTTCCACGAGCGCCCGCAGGAGCTCGGCGGCCGCCGCATCGTCGCCCTGGAACTCGAAGGAGGCCTCGTCGCCGAGGCGCTGCACATCCCCCACCCCTTTGCGCACCCCCAGGATGCCGATCGCGTCGTCCATCCCGGAAAGCGCGCGCAGGCGGACGCGCCGTCCCTTGCCCAGCGAGCGCCGGGCCTCCTCCAGGGAACCGGCGAAGATGAGCGACCCGTGGTCGAGGATGGCCACGTGCGAGCAATAGTCCTCGAGCTCGGCCAGGATATGGGAGGAGACGATGATGGTCTTGCCGCGGCGGGCCAAAGAGCGCAGGAGCCCCTGCATGTCGTGACGCGCCCCGGGGTCGAGGCCGGAGGCCGGCTCATCCAACAGGAGGAGCCTCGGGTCGTGCAGGAGGGTCCGGGCCAGCGAGAGCTTCTGCCGCATGCCCCGCGAGAGGGTGTCGATGGCGGAATCCGCCTGCGTGGTGAGCCCCACCAGCGACAGCACCTCGTCGATGCGCTGGCTCCGGGTCCCGGCCGGCAGGCGATAGGCCATGTGGAAGTAGCGCAGGTATTCCCGGACCGCCAGGTTCTCGTAGAGGCCGCCGAAATCGGTGAGGAAGCCCAGGCAGGCGTGCACTTCCCGGGGCGCGTCCTGGATGTCGTGGCCGCAGACGCGCGCCGTGCCCGCGGTCGGCTCGAGGAGGGCGGCGAGCATCTTAAGGAGGGTGGTCTTGCCCGCGCCGTTGGGCCCCACGAGGGCGAAGACCGCCCCGTCCTCCACCGTGAAGGTCACGTCGCTGACCGCCACCGTGTCGCCGAACTCCCGACGCAGCCCCTCCGCCTCGATGACTCCGCTCATGTCTTGTTGCGAAAGACTACTTTAAGGAAGTATCCCAGCGCAAGCAAGGACAGAGCCCAGACCAGTTCGCCGGCTCCGGCCTGGCTGCCCAACCACAACGTCGCGCCGATCCCGCAGAGCGGGAGCAGCCAGCCGACGGCGTCGCGCCTGCGGGCGATGATGGGCGCCGCCACGCAGGTGCCCGCGTACTGGACGCAGATGACCACGATGGAGAAATCCACCAGCTTGCTGAAGTCGAAGGCCAGCGCGGCGGCCACGGAGAGGAGCGCGGTGGCCGCGACCGCCCGGTGCGGCGTCCCGAACTTAGGATGGACGAAGGCGAACCACCGGGGCAGATGCCGGTCCTGGGCCAGGGCCACGAGATAGCGCGGCCCCCCCAGGGCGCAGCCCGCGTTGAAGCCCAGCGTGGACAGCACGGCGCCCACGGCGATGAAGGAGGCTCCCAGCGGCCCCAGGAACAGCGCGGCCGCGGCGGCCAGCGGGCGCTCGGATGCCGCCAGGGTCGGCAGCACCCCGACGGCCGTGAACTGGATCAGGGCATAGAGCACCGCCGCGATGCAGAGGGACGCCACCACCGCGCGCGGAACGTTCTTCTGCGGCGATTCCACCTCCCCCGCGGGCACCGGGACCACTTCGAACCCCGAGAAGGCGAAGAACGCCAGGAAGCACGCCTTCCCCAGCGGAGCCCAACCGAAGGGAGCGAGCGGGGAGAAATTGGCGGCGCGGACGTGGAAGAGCCCGATCAGGACGAAAGCCGACAAGGGGATGAGCTTGGCCAAGGTGAAGACGTTGGTGGTCCAGGCGCCCAGGCGGACTCCCCGATAATTCAAGGCCCCCATCGCGAGGATGACCCCGGCCGCCGTGACCTTCACCGTCGCGGGCTCCGTCCAGAATCCCGAGAAATAGCCCAGGTACGCGCAGAGCCCGCTCGCCACGGCGGCCCAGCTGAATATCTCGGCCGACCAGCACATCCACCCGACCCCGTAGCCCGCCCATTCCCCGAAGGCCGCGTCGGCGTAGAGGTAGGGGCCCCCGGGTCGGTCGAAGCGCGAGGCGGCGTCCGCATAGCAGAGCGCGACCGGCAAAAGCAGCAGCCCCGTGAGGATGAAGGCCGCGGGCGATGCCGGCCCCAGGTGCCCCGCCAGCAGTCCCGGGAACAGGAAGATGCTTGTCCCGACTATCGCGTTGACCCCCAGGCAAGTCAGGTCGAACAGCCCCAGGACCCGCCCCGGAGCGGAGCTCACAAAGACTCTCTTGGGATCTCGGCCACGGGGCTATGATATATCATGAAATGGCCCGGATGGCGGGGATTAAGCCCGGCTTAATGGTTCGACCGGAGAACAGCCAAGTAATGATTGAAGGTTGGCCCAACGGAGGTTGCAGGTGGCGCAAGACTTGGCGCGAGTTTGGCGCAAGATGTGGCGCAAGAATGGCGCAAGATTCCATTTATTTCTTAAGCAGATATCTAAGTTTCGCCGTCGCGCCTTCCGTGACAAGCAGTCCTGCTGTGACAAGGCCCTGCAGATCCCTTTGGAGGGTTCGCCGAGGCACTCCCTTGCAGAGTCCTTCGAGCTCATGGATGGTCAAGGCGCCCTTTTCCATGACAAGCCGGACCAGCAATCGCTGCCGGGCATTTAGGGCGTGCTTGCGGACCAGCACATCGGTCTTAATCACCTGCTCGCCATGCTCCTGGACCTCGCGCATCTGGGTGGACAGGCCGTCCGTGAAATACTCGAGCCAACCGGTCATGTCCATGCCCTTTTCCCGGACGCCCTGGACAGCCTTGTAGAAAGAGGTCCGGTCACGGTCGTAGTATTCGCTGATCGTGAAGAGGCGCTTGAAGTCGTAGCCCTTGCGGTAGAGGCACAAGGTCGAGAGCAGCCGCGAGGTCCGACCGTTGCCGTCATCAAAGGGATGGATGTGGACGATCTGGAACTGGGCGATGCCCGCCTCGAGCACCGGATTGACGCCGTGCTCTGATCTCAGCCAGTTGACCATATCCTCCATCAGCCCAGGGACCTCGGCCGGGGGCGGCGGGGTATAGATAACCTGCTTGGTTTTGGAGTTGACCACGTAGTTCTGGCCTTTGCGGTATTGGCCAGGGGAGGCCTTGTCTCCGCGCACCCCTTTGACCAGGCGCTTGTGGATTTCCCTGATCAGGGCCTCGGTGAGGGGTTCGCCGTTGTCGAGGTATTCAGTCACGAGGTCGAAGGCCTCACGGTAATTGAGCAGTTCGCGGGCGTCGTCGGGGTCGGCGCCGGGGACTTTTTTTCCGGCGAGGAGCTTTTCGGACTCCTCAAGGGTCAGGTGGGTGCCTTCGATATGGGTGGTGTGGTGAGCTTCCAGGACCAGGGCCCGGTTCTGCATCTCGGAGATCCAGTCCTCGGAGAGCTTGGCTGCCTCCAGGAATCCGCGCGCACGCTCGATTTTTGTGAGCGCGGCCGTTAGTGCGTTGGTGATAGTGAACTTAGGCGAAAAGCCCATTTCAGCGTTCCTCCTTCTTCCTGGCAACTGCGACTTTGCGAAATCCAGCCCCGGCCCCGGCGCTCACAAAGACTCCCATTCGCGGCGCAACCGGTCCAGGATGGCGTCTATCTCCCGGATAGAAGGCGAGCCCTGGTCGACTTTCATGACGTCCCCCTTGAGCCGTTCGAAGCGCCGGGAGGTGAATTCGAGGACCTCCCGGGCCCGGTCCTTGCGTCCCATGTCCCGGTGCAGTCCGGTCAGCTCGGAGACGATATCCAACTGCAGGGGATCCTGGGCGAAGGACTCGTCCAGACGGCGCACGGCGGTCTCCCGGTCCCCCCGGCGGAGCGCGATCCGGCCCAGCCCGTGGAGGGCCTTGGCCCGGTACTCCGGCGCGTCCGCGGCCGCCGACAGGTCCGCCTCCGCCTCCGCCAGCATGCCCAGCTCCAGCTCGCACCAGCCGCGGTTGAGCCGGATGTCCAGGGCCCGCGGCTCGAGAGCGGCCGCCTGCTGGAGTATGCCCAAAGCCTCGCGATGGCGTCCGGTCTCGATGAGCAGCACTCCGAGGTTGATCAATACGGCGCTGTCCGCCCGGGGTTTGAGGCGGCTCTCGAGCAGGGCCACGCCCTTCTCGGGCTTGCCGGCTCCCGCGTAGGCCATGGCCAGGTCGAGCGCGGCCTCCACGTAGTCCGGCGCGAGGGCGACCGCGCGTTCCAGTTCCCGCACGGCGTCCGCGTACAGACGCCGCTCGAGCAGGACCCCGCCGAAGGCCCCGCAGGCGCGGGGGTTGAGCGGCGCGCAGGCGACCGTCTCGGACCAGAATGCCAGCGGGTCGGCGAACAGCCCCATCCGGCGGGCCGAGACCGCGGCGTAGGGCAGGGCCAGAAGGAAGATCCCGCCGAGGAGGATGGCCGCTTTCCCCCCCGGACGTCCCGCCGCCGCTTTCTGCGCCAGCCGGACCGCCAGGAGGGCGAAGCCGGCCGAGGCGAGGTAAAGGTAGCGGTTGGCCACGAGGCTGAAGAAAGGGTAGAGGAGCGTCGCCAGAAAGGGGACGAGTCCCAGTACGAGCCAGGCGAGCCCGAAGCAGGCGACACGATCGTTCCGGTACAGGCGCCGGAAGAGGAACGCCAGAGCGCCGACCCCCGCCGCCGCGCCCAGCGCAGGCAGACTGAAGGGAGACGTAATCGGGGACAGCGTGTACTCGAAGCACAATCCCCACGGGAGAGCGAGATGACCCAGGTACCAGAGCAGGCACTTCATCACGGTCAGCAGCCAACCGATGAACTGGATGCCCTCCAGCAGGGGCGCGGGCCTGGGCACCCAAAGCGCGCGGAAGATCAGATAGCCGGCGCAGAGCGCGACCATCCCCGCGAGCAAAGACCGCTCCTCCCGCAGGACCGCCCGCGCGTCCCCCCGCTCGGCCCAGGCGGCCAGGAAAGCCAGCGCCGGGACGAGCAGGGCGGTCTCCTTGCAGGCGAGCGCCAAGGCGGTGCAGAGCCAGCACAGCCCCGCCCGAAGCGCGGGGCGGAGCCCGGTCCGGAGCTGGACGAGCAGGGACAGTACCGCGAACAGGGTCACCAGCAGATGCTTCTTCGATACGGATTGGGCCAGCGCGTCCACGTGGGCCGGGTGCAGGGCGAAGAGCAGGGCGGCCAGGAACGCCAGGCGGAAATCGCCGAGGAAGCGCCGGAACAGGGCGCAGAGCGCCCAGGCGTTCAGCCAATGCAAGACCAGGCTCGTGGCGCGATACCAGAACGGAGAGCCGTCGGCCAGCCCATAAAGGAAGCGATGGAACAGGACCACCAGGGGCTCGAACTCCCCCGAGCGGCCGAAGGTGGCGAGCAGGATGTCCTGCCAGCCGGTCCAGGGACCGGCCACCTGGGGATTGCGCAGGATGAGCAGGGAATCGTCGTAGATGAACGGCGCCCAGGTCAGGGGGCCGTACACCAGCGCGATGAGCGCCCCCAGGAGGGCGGGCGCCCAGAGTCCGAAACGACGCTCGGAGAAGAACTGCCGGTCCGGGTCCACTCCCGAGAGAATACGAAAAATCGGGTATCATGATGAGGATGAAGCTGTCCATCGTCATCCCGGCGTTCAACGAGGAGAAGCGCCTGGCCGCCTGCATCAGGAGCGCCAAAGCCGCCCTGGCCGCCTGCGGCCTGGACCCGGAGACCGTGGAGCTCATCGTCTGCGACAACAACTCCACGGACGCCACCCCCCGCATCGCCCGGCAGGAAGGCGCGAAATCCGTCTTCGAGCCGCACAACCAGATCTCCCGGGCCCGCAACGCCGGCGCCCGGGAGGCGACCGGGGACTGGTTCCTCTTCATCGACGCGGACTCCCTGCTCCATCCCGAGACCCTGCGGGAAGCCCTGGACGCGATGGAGAACGGCCGTCTCGCGGGCGGGGGCTGCGTCATCGCATTCGACGACATCCCCCTGCATTGGCGCCCCGTCGTCACCGCGTGGAACCTGATCTCCCGGACCCTGCTCTGGGCCGCCGGCTCCTTCGTCTTCTGCCGGGCGGACGCCTTCCGCGAGACGGGCGGCTTCCCCGAGGAGCTCTACGCCGGCGAGGAGATCCGGCTGAGCCAGGCCCTCAAGGCCTGGGGGCGGACGAGGGGCCTGGGCTTCGCCATCCTGTCCCGGCGCGCGCATCTGAGTTCCGGCCGCAAAGCGCACCTCTACGGCCCGGCCGAGTTCCTCTCCATGCTGCGGGTGGCCCTGCGCTCCCCCTCCAAAGCCCTGCGCAGCCGCGACGGGCTCGACATCTTCTACGACGGCCGCCGCTGAACCAGCCGCGCCGGCTGGGGTCGAGGCAGGCCTTGCGTGCGCCAGGCGCTTTGACTATGCTAGCGGCATGATACTCCTCCCCTGCCTGGCCGCTTTCCTCTCAGCCCCGCTCTCGGCGCAGACGCATCTCCTCGGGGTCAAGGTGTCCGACGGGAAGACCGCCTACGTCCAGACCGTCAAGTTGCCCCAGGGAGGGCAGGCCAACGTCGTGGGCCCGGTCGTCGGAAAGGACGGCTCGCGGCGGGACATGATCGTCAACGTGCTCCTCGGCGGAAGCGATCTCTCTTACCAGCTGGAGCTGTCCCAGGGACGCGGCGCCGCGGGTCAGGTCATCCAGGCCCAGGGGCAGCTGTCGATCCGCCCGGGCGGCGGCCTGACCGTCGTCGAATGCGGGAGGTGGCGGATCGACCTGAGCCTGGACGCCGCCGGAAAGTCCCCGGCGGCCTGGGACGCCTCGGGCTCGGCCAACGTCCGCGTGAGCGCCGAGCTCTCCCGCGGCCGGGAAAAGGTGCTCTGCCGGCAGGTCCTCCGACCGGGTTCGCAAGGGAACGTCGTGGATGGCCGCACGCAGGGCGGCCGGAAACTCGGCTTCATTATGAACATACTCCCCGCGGTCACCCCGCGGGGAGCCGTGGAGCTGCAGTACCAGCTCGAATACACGCGGCCCGGCGCCCCGTCCGGCAGCTTCCAGGTCCAGAACCAGGAGACGCTCGCCTTCGGCCGCCGGACCAGTTCGGAGAGCTCCGGGTACCGGCTCGACCTCCTGGTCGAAGGAGCCGCGCCGCGCGCGTCCGGCGCGGGAGCCGGCCCGGCACAGCGGAACGCCCCGGAGCCCGCCGAGGAGAAGAAAGCCGTCCCCCTCCTGCGCTGAGTCATTCCCGTCTGCCTCTGGCGGATACCGCATCCCCTGGGAGGTGCGGAGGAACCGCAGCAGCGATGCGCCGACATGGTGCTGTCGCCAGGGCTGGTGAATCTGCCCAAACGGAGTCCGGCGCCCGGGGACTTCGCCTGCGCTTTAGCGCCTCAGCAAACTTCCCGCATGAACTGTGCCCGGGCACACCCACCGTCGTCAAGATGCCGCGGGCCTTGCGCCCGCGGGGTATCACCCCGCCGGGACGGCTTCGGAGCGGTCGCGGAACAACAGGAGCGTGAGCGCGGCGGCCGAGAAAGCCGCCCCGGCGTAGAACGTCGCGGCGGGTCCCAGCCCGTCCCACAGAGCCCCCGCCAGCAGGCTGGCCGCCAGCATGGCGCCGCCCCCGGCCAGGTTGAAGAACCCGAAGGCGGTCCCGCGCAGGCCCGCCGGCGCGGCGGCGGCCACCATGGCCGCGAACAGTCCCTGGGTCAGCCCCAGGTGCAGGCCCCACAGGGCCACCCCGGCGGCGACCCCGGCCCAGCCGCCGGCGCGGGCGAGCGCCAGGTCGGCGGCGATGAGCACGAGCAGGCCCCCGGCGAGCAGGGCGCGCCGGTCCACGCGGTCCGCGAGCCAGCCCGCGGGATAGGCGGAAAGGGCGTACACCAGGTTCATCAGGATGAAAACGGCGGGAGCCAGGGCGTCGGGCAGGCCCTGCTCGCGCGCCCTCAGAATGAGGAACGCCTCGCTGAAGCGCGCCATGGTGAAGACGGCTCCGACGACGACTACCCGCCAGTATTCCGCACCCAGGCTCCGAAGCAGGCCCCAGGAGATGGGGTTCTGCGCCGGCCGGGCGATGGAGGACTCCGGCTCGCGGACCCCGGCGGCCAGCAGGGCCACGGAGAGCGCGCCCGGGATCACGGCGAACCAGAACACCGTCCGGAAGCCGCCGGGCCAGGCCAGGAGGAAGGCCATGGCGAGCAGGGGGCCGAGGAAGGCGCCGACCGTGTCCAGAGCCTGGCGCAGGCCGAAGGCCTCGCCCTGGATGGCGGGCGGAGTGAGGTCCGCGATCAGGGCGTCCCGGGGAGCGCCGCGCAAACCCTTGCCGATGCGGTCGATGAAGCGGGCCGCCAGCACCGCAGGCACCGTTCCCGCGAGGGCGAACAACGGTTTGGAGAGGGCGCCCAGGCCGTAGCCCATGACGGCGAGGCCCTTGCGGCGGCCCAGATAGTCGCTGAGCGAGCCCGAGAACACCTTGCCGATGAGGGCCGTGGCCTCGGCGATGCCCTCGACCAGTCCCACGGCCGTGGCGCTGGCCCCGAGCGCGGAAACCATGAACACGGGCAGGACGCAGTGCACCATCTCCGAGGAGACGTCCATGAACAGGCTCACGAAGCCGAGCATCCATACGCCGCGGGGGATCGCGAGGCCCGCTTTCATACCAGTGTAGTGAGTCATAAGTCCCATTCACATTCGTCACCCCGGCGAAAGCCGGGGTCCAGGCACCAGACGTCACCCCGGCGAAAGCCGGGGTCCAGTGGTTTGTCGTCTGGATACCGGCTTTTGCCGGTATGACGGCTTTTTAAATGTAAAGAAATGTTGGAATCACTACACTAGGGTTCCGACCTCAGCCGCCACACCGCCCGGCGCATCTTCCCATCCGCGCCGCGGCTGAAGCCCGCGGCGAGAAGCCGGCCCGCGTCGTCCAGGGCCAATGCGTAGATCCGGTCTTCCTTCCCGCCCGCCGCGTTGGGCAGGACGAGGACCTCGGGGGTCCCGCGGCCGTCCGCGGCCAGCTTCCAAACCGCGGCCCGCACGAGACCCCGGTCCCCGGCGTACCCCCCAAGGAAGAGCCAGCCCTGGGTCGACCGGACGATGGCGAAGGATTCCCGGTGCGGCCAGGCGCCTCCGGACAGAGTCGTTTCTCCGGCGGAAGCCCGCCCCGCGTCCGAAGCGCCGCGGGCCGTGAAGCGCGAGAGCAGGGCCTGTTCCTCGACCACGCTCTCCCCTTCGCGGACATAGGCGAAGCCCCCGACCCATATCCCGGCGTCGTCTTGCAGTATCCCGCGGCCGATGCCGCGGCCCGTCGCGAGCCCGCCCCGGCCGAAGCCGGGAACGGGCTCGCCCGCATCGGAGAACTTCCACAAGGCCAGGTCCCGCCAGTCGATGGTGCCGGCTGCGAGCCAGCCGTCCTCCCCCCGCCGCAAAGCCCAGGCTCCGGCCGTCTCCGTCTTCTCCGGCTGCGGCAGGACCGCGGCCCCCCCGGTCCCGAAACGCGGGTCCGGACGGCCGTCGGGCAGGAAGCGCCAGGCCACGGCGTGGGTGCGGCTCGACGAGTCCGCGGCGGCTCCGGCGACCAGGATACCGCCCGCGGCGTCGACCGCGACGGCACTGCCGTCGGCCATGGCTCCGCCCAGCGGGCTCGCCGCCGCGGCCCGGCCGCCTTCGCCGAACCCGGCGTCCGGCCGGCCGTCGGGCAGGAAGCGGCGCAGGACCGCCGCCGGGGAGGTCCTCCAGTCGCTGCCCGAGATGCCGGCGACCAGTATCCGCCCGTCCGCGTCCACGGCCATCGCCCAGCCCCAATCCGGGCCCGGCGAGGCCGCGAAGCCCCCCCTCCCGAACGAGGGGTCCTCCGCTCCGTCCGCCGCGAGCCGCCAGACGGCCAGCCGGAAAATCCCGGCGGCATCGCTCAGGACCCCGGCGACCAGTATCCGCCCCGCCGCGCCCGCCGCCACGCCGTAGCCGACCGCGACCTCCCCCCCCAGCGGGCTCGTCGACAGGGCGACCCCGCCCGCCCCGAACCCCGCATCCAGAACCAGCCCCGGCTTCAGCCTGGCCGCGATGACCTCACGCCAGAGGCGGTAGCCCTCCGCGGACAGATGCAGGCCGTCCTCCCGGAGCAGCTCCCGGCGCGGCAAGCCGTCGGGCCCCAGCATGGGGGTGAAGACGTCGATGTAATCCAGGCCGGGCCGGTACCGGACGTAGTCGCGGATGAGTCCGTTGGCGCGGCGCACCGCCGCCGCGTGCCGCCACCGCGCGGTGCAGGGCTTGATGGAGACGAAGCTTATGGCCGTGCCGGGCAGGGCCGCGCGGACCTTGGCGACGAAGCCCCGGAAGTCCTCGAGGACCCGCTCCGGGCTTAGGCCGTCGGCGATGTCGTTGTCCCCGGCGTAGAAAACGATGCGGTTCGGACGATAGGGGATCGCTATGCGGTCCGCGACGCGGGTGCTCTCGGCGACCTTCGAGCCGCCGAAGCCCCGGTTGATCACGGCGAGGCCGGGGAAGTCGCGGGCCAGGGACTCCCACAGGCGGATGCTGGAACTCCCCATGAAGAGCACGGCGCCCCGCGGGGGAGGTTGGACCTGGTCGGAGGCCTCGAAAGCGGCGATCTCCGTCTCGAACGGCCACGGAGTCTGGGCGCAGGTCCCCGCGCCGGCCAGGAGCAGCGCGGCCGCGGCGAGTCCGGTCCGCATCGTCCTCATTGGGGTATGATATATCATGTCCCGCCGCGGCATGCTCCTGCTGTCCCTCTTCCTATGGGCCCTCGCCCCGGCGTCCGCCTGGGCCCAGGGGCGCGACTACACCCGCCTGGTCGTATTCTCGGACCTGCACCTGCCCGGACGGCTGGCGGAACTGAAGCGGAAAGCGGCGGACGACGTCAACGCCTGGGACGACGCCGACGGGGTCGTCGCCTTGGGAGACATCGTCGCGTCCCAGGGGACCCCGGAGGAATACGCCGCGGCTAAGGAGTTCTTGGCCCGCCTGAAGAAGCCCGTATACCCCATCGCCGGGAACCACGAATTCCGGTACGACACGGACCCGCGGACCGGCAAGACCCGCCGGGCCCCCCCGGCGGTCAGGGCCGAGAAGCTGCGGCTTTTCCGGGAGACCTTCTCCCTGCCGTCTTTGCGCTATGAGAAGCGCTTCGGCCCCTATCTCCTGCTCTTCATTTCCATCGATGCCCTGGAGTCCAAGCACCTGGCCGCCATCTCCACCGGGACCCTGGTCTGGATGAGGGAGGTATTGGAGCGCGACCCGCGGGCGCCGACCATCGTGTTCTTCCACGCCCCGCTGAAGGGGACGCTGGGCGGACACGGCGCGCCCCCCGAGGACAAGGACTTCTTCGCGCAGCCCCACAAGGGATTGCGCCGCCTCCTGCGCCGGAACCCGCAGGTGTTCCTATGGGTGTCCGGCCACACCCACGTCGCCCCGTCCAACCCCCGGGCCCGCCATCCGGTCAACCTCTACGAGGGCCGGATAACGGACATCCACAACTGCGACATGGACGGCCGCAGCTCCTTCTCGGACAAGTCCGCGCAGGTCACGACGCACGCGGACATCTGGACCAATTCCCTGTTCCTCTATCCCGACCGGGTCGTGGTCAGGACCTTCGACCATCGCCGCGGCGAGTGGCTGGAGGGGTCGGAGCGCGAGATCCGGCCCCGGTCACGCTGACTTGGACGGGAAGCGGCCCACGGCCAGGACGGATTGGCCCCAGAAGCGGCTCAGCAGGGGGTCGCTCAGGCGGGCGAGAGGCAGGGCGACGCGGTCGTAGAAACGGACCATCCCCGCCGTTCCGGAACTCCCAAGCTCCTGCCGCAGGATGCAGGCCGAGACGAACCAGCCCAGGGCTCCGACCGCGTTGAAGTAGTGGACGCTCGAGACCCGGATCCCGGAGTCCTCCAGGAGGCGCCTCATGCTCCCGCAGGTATAGCGCCGGAAATGTCCGGCCCCCTCGTCCAGGCTCCCGAAAAGGCAGGGCAGCGCGGGGGCGAAGGCGAGCAGCGTCCCTCCCGGGCAGACCTCGGACCATATCTCCAGCGCCGGTTTCTCATCCGGCAGGTGCTCGAGCAGGTTCAAGGCCACGACCGTGTCCAACCGGCGCTCCTTGAGCGCGGCCTTGCTGCCGGCGCCGAGCCCCTGGTCCAGCAGGAACTCGAACTGCGCGGCTCCCCGGAAGCGCGCGGCGAGGTGGGCGACGACCTCCTCGGAGTTGTCCAGGCCGACGTAGCTCTCCGCCTCGCGGCCCAGGCGCTCGGCCATGTCCCCAAAACCGGGGCCCACCTCGAGGATGCGGCTCCCGGCCAGCGGACGCAGGGTCCGCGCGAGCCAATCGTAATAGCCCGCGGCTCCCTGCATCTCGCGGTTCATCGTTCCCAGGCCGTGCCCGTTCATGCCTACCTCTTCGTCCCGGAGCCGCGCCAGCTCACGCCTTTGTAGGGCGAGATGTGGACTTCCCGGAAGTCCGCCGGCGAGAACCAGCGCTCGATGCGCTCGCGCCGGATGAAGTCGGTCTGCGGGGCGTTGAGCTTGTCGAACACGTTCTGGACGTTCTTGCCGAAGGGCAGGATGCGCCAGTTCTCGAAGTACTCATAGTACGGGAGGAAGCGCAGGGGCAGCAGGTAGACCGTCCATACCAGCGGATGGATCAGGAGGGTCAGGACGTAGGACAAGGATACGAGCATCCCGGTCGGCAAGCGCAGGAGGAAAATCCGCTTGAGCGTCTCCAGCGGCACGCGGTTGAGCCAGTTGCCCTCGTGGGAGTAGGCCCAGACGATGAGCCGGCCGCCCTTCCGAGTCAGGCGCTTCAGGTTCTCGAAGGTGCGGTCGGGGTCGTCGGTATGATGGATCACGCCGATGCAGTAGACGACGTCGAAAGGCTCGCGGAAATCCATCGCCGCGAGATCGGCCTCGACGATCTCGATGTTGGAGAGGTCCTTGGTCTCCGCGCGCGCGACCTCGGCCGCGTTGAGGTCCACCCCGACGACCTTCTCGGCGTAGCGCGCGGCCATGAGCGCGTGGTGCCCGTGCCCGCAGCCGGCGTCCAGCACGCGCTTGCCCTGGAAATCCTCCAGGCGGTTGGGATGGATCCACTCCTGGAACAGGAAAAGGGAGCTGTCCTTGAACCGCTTCCACTGCTCGAGCCATTCCCGCTGCTTCTTCTGCATCATCCGAAGAAGGACCTTTTCACCCACAGGGCCCCCTCCCGGATCCAACCCGCCGACATCCACAACAGGATGTTGCTCCCCCCCCAGCCGGCCAACCACAGGCGCGCCGATCTTCCCCGGGCCCACAGCTCGGCCGCTCCCGCCCCGGCCAGCAGGACGAGCAGGGGCGCGTAGCCCTGCCGATAGCGCGAGGCCGGCCCTCCGAACAGGGTGTAGAGGGCGATCGACAGGAGGACGAACAGCGCCGCGGGCCGCAGTTCGCCGCGGACGCGCGCGAGCCAGAGGCCATAGCACCACAACGGGGTCAGGAACACGAAGGTGAAATCGTAGCCGGGCAGGAACGGGTAGAGGTGCGTGAGGAGGTTGAAGGCGTAGGCCCGGATGACCGGTCCCCAGCCCAGGGAGGCCCGGAGCCGGCGGAAGGCCTGGGAGTAGTCCGCGTCCTGGTCCAATTCGGGGATGTCCTTCGCGGGGACATGGAAGGCTTCGACCGGGAAGCCCGAGCGCTCGAGCGGCATCTGCAGGCCGGCATAGAGGCTCACGCCGCCGCGCGTGGAGCTCGGCACGAACCGGCCGAAGACGGCGTAGTTCCGGACGACCCACGGTCCGGCGAGCAGGGCGAAGCCCAGCGCCGCCGTGAGAGCCTCCCTCCGTCCGAAGCCCTTCCCGAAGAACGGGAGCAGGACGACCGCGAATACGGCGAAGAGGAGGACTTCCGGCCGGACGAGGAAGGCCGCCGCCAGGGACGCTCCGAAGACGAACGCGCGCCGCCCTCCCGGCCAGGAGCCGCGGTGCAGGGCTACGAAGGCGAGCGCGAGCAGGAAGCTGAACAGGCACTCCGTCAGGAGGAACGCGGGGGGCGAGAAGAGCCCGAAGTAGAGCACCGCGGCCCAGCCGCAGGCGAGCGGCCACGGCGGCTGCAGGATGCCGCCGGCGAGCAGCGCGATGAGGACGCAGGTCAGCGCTCCCAAGAGGCATTGGATGGCGACCGCCGCCGCCGTGGAGCTTCCGAAGACGGCGTAGACCCCGGCCAGGAACAGCGGGTAGCCCGGAGGGCGGGAAGCGCGCTCCCCTTCATCGTTGACGTAGACGCCCGAGTCCAGCAGGTGGACCGCGTAGCTGTGGTAGCCCGCGGAATCCCCGGTCACCGGACTGCCGGGCCCCGACAGGACGTAGCCGACCCTCACCAACAGCGCCGCGGCCGCGATCAGCAGGAGCGCTCTGGGACTCACGGGCTGCATGGTGTCAGAGTATATCAACCCGCCGGGGCTCAGAATAGTCAATGCGGCTCAATGCGGCTCAGATGAACTTCCGGCCGCCGTAGTAGATGTCCAGGATGGTCCGGTTGCCGACCGTGCTCAGCTTGTAGCCCACGGCCCCGCGCAGATAGATGCGGCTCCGCACCCCCGGTCCGCCCTCGAACTGCGCCCGCGCCGTGCGCACCCCCCGGATCATGCTGCCGCGCCCGCGGAACACGTCCCCGGGCAGACGCGTGACCACTCCCGGCAGGTCCACGAACAGGTCGCCGCTCCGCGGCCCCAAGAACGCCCGCGCGGCCACAGGCTGGCTGGTCACGAAACTCACTCGGAAGCTCTGCACGCGCACCGATTGCAGCCCGGGCCCCGCCGGCAGCGGGCCGGCCGGGATGACGACCCGGGCGACCGGGACGGCCGGCACGGCCGGAGCCGCGGGGACTATCGGAGCGCCGACCGGGACCGCAGCCGGAGGCGCCTTCTGAAACTGCAGCGCGACCAAAAGCAGGGCCAGGGCCGCCGCGGACACGGTAAGGGGCAGCAGACGCCGGGCTCCGGAGCCGGCCGGGACGGCGCGCTCCTTCTCGATCCGCCGCAGCCGCTCGTGCAGCGCCTGGATGTACTTCAGCGCCTCCTTATCCGCGGCCGAGACCTTGCGGTCCAGCTCCATTATCCGGCCCCGCATCGCGATCAAGGCGTCCGTCACGTCGGCGCCCGGGACCGGGCGGTCCGTGACCGGCTGGGAGGCCGGACGCGCCGGGGCGCTGCGCCCCAACACCTGCTCCAGGCGGGCCTTGAGCCCGTCCGGGTCGAAAGGCTTGGCGATGCAGTCGTCCACGGCCACCGCCAGGGTGCGGGCCCGCTGCCGGACCGTGGGATCGCCGCTCATGAGCACTACGTGCATGTCCCTGGTCTTGGGATCGCAGCGCAGCTCCTCGAGCACCTTGAGCCCGCTCTTGTCCGGCATGTTCACGTCCAGCAGGATCAGGTCCGGCGGATCGGAACGCACCCCCTCCAGGACCTGCGCCCCGTTGTAAGCGTCCTGGATGCGGTAAGAGCCGGCCTTGAGCATGCTCCTGAGCACCAGATGGATCTGGCTCTCGTCGTCGGCGATCATGACCTTGGGACTCATCGCGAACCTCCGGAGATCAGGCACGGACCCTGCGCTATAGTATGGCGGCCCAGGCTCAAAGGCGGGTCAAGGCGGCCTCAAATCCGCGGCAACGGCGCGCCCGCCGGGGCCGTGTTTGGGCTATGATGTACCATGGACAGGCGATAATGCCGGGAAGCCCTCGGGGGACATCCATGGGACACGTGGTCTGGACCATGCAGGACGCGGAGGAAGCGATCGGCGAGCAGGAGAAGTACTGGATCAGCAACTGCGCCTGCCGGGATGAACGAGGCCGGATCTGCCGGAAGGGACTCCGGACCTGCCTGGGCTTCGCGCCCGAGGCGACTTCGAGCGAGAACGGACGCGCCCCCGCCGACAAGGACGAGGTCGCCAAGCTCCTGTCCCTCGCCAAGGATCAGAAGCTCGTGCCGCGCCCCTTCCTGAGCGACGAAGGCAGGGTGGTCGCGGTCTGCTTCTGCTGCGACTGCTGCTGCAGCTACATCAACGGCAGGAAGGAGAACGCCGCCGGACCGAAGATCGAACAGACCGACATGGACTACTGCACGGAATGCGGAGCCTGCGTGGAGGTGTGTCATTTCGGGGCGCGGACCATGAAGGCCGACAAGCTGGCCGTGAACCGGAGCCAGTGCTTCGGCTGTGGACTGTGCGTGGCGGAATGTCCGACTCAAGCGATCATCATGGCGGCAAGATGAGGTTGTTCTTCAAGTGAAAGGGCTGACGATACTCCTGCTCCTGGGACTGCTCCTGGCGGTCACCAAGCCGGCCAAGGAGAGGCACGTGCAGGCCCTCGGAGCGATCGCCGCCGGGGACTTCGGCGGGAAACGCGGCCCGGCCCGCCTGCTGGGGCAGGCGGCCGCGGCCGGCGCCTCCGTTTTCGCCCGGGCCGCCATGGACTTCCACGACTACGGGCTGTTCTCCACCATGACGCTGCACGGCGACACGGTCTCCGTGGGACTGCTGGGCATGGTGTTCAAGACCGGCGCGCGCTCCTCTCAATAGCCCGGAAACCTCAGACGCGGGCGGCGACGTTCTCCCCCGGGACGCCTCGATCAGAAGAGCGTCCAATTCATCCAGAAGCCGCCCCGCTGCGATCTTCATGCCCCCCCCGGGCTGTGCCCGGGCACAGTCGCCCAGAAGGTTCGGGCTAGCCGTCATACCGGCGCCAGCCGGTATCCAGACGACAAACCACTGGACCCCGGCCTTTGCCGGGGTGACGGCAGGCCGCTGGACCCCGGCTTTCGCCGGGGTGACGTCTGGCGCCTGGACCCCGGCTTTCGCCGGGGTAAAGAATGTGATTGGACTTATGACTCACTACACTGGTATGGGCCGGAACCGCTCTCATCCGCCTCAACGGCGATTCCAGGAGGAATCAGGCGTTCGCGGTTCGGTATCATATATGGACACCCATGAAGAAGAAGGAGATCCTCGCGATCGGGCGAGAGCTTTCGCGAGAGCTGCCGGGGTTCGTACTGCATGAGGGGCTGATGGTCAAGCTCCCCGTGGAATGCCTCTTGAGGGGAATCTGGTTCGACGCCTCCGGCTTCGACGCCGACGCCTTCTATGCGGGGGCCTTCTTCATGCCTCTGTGCGTCCCCGCCCAAAAGGTCCATTTCACTTTCGGCCGCCGGATCCGGCCTTCGGATCCGGCCGGGTGGGACCCCCACCCCGCGCAGCGGTTCCTGCAGGTCAGGACCGCCCTGCAGGAGGAGGCGCTGCCGCTGCTCTCTCGGATCGAGACGCTCCAGGGGGCGGTCCAAGAGCTCCGCTCCCGGCCGGTCGAGAATCCCCGGGTGGCGGAAGCGATCGCCTACTCCCTGGCCCGACTGGGCGACGTCAGCGGGGCCATCGCCGGGCTCGACGGCCTGCCGCCCCTCCTCGACCTGCAGTGCGACTGGCAAAGGGAGATGCGCGATCGCGCCCTCGCCCTGAGGATCAAGCTCGCCGAGGTCCCCGTGTCGGCCGTACAGCAGCTCCTGGCCTGGGAAGCGGAGACGAGCAGGGCGCTGGGTCTGGATAGGATCCGGAAGCCGGCTTAGCGGCGCCGGCGGGAGTGTCGCGCGGCGGAGCGCGCCCAACGCTCCGAAGCGGCCTGCGCGAATACGGCGATGGGATCCGCCCAGAAGAAGAGGGACTTGGGGACGATCCGGACGTCGCGGTCCGCCTCGCTCCAGGGCCCCGCGGGGGCGTCCGCGCCCTCCGGGGGCAGGATGAACGCGCCGCGCACCCATGACGGATGGACCAGCACCCGCAGCAGGGCGCGCGCCCCGCGGTCGAGCGGGCCGCCGGTCCGGATCACGCGCGTGACCTGATAGGGCCACTCCTCGTAGGTGAAGAGTATCCGGGCCGTGATCTCGGCGACGTTCTCGGCCGCGTAGCTGCCGATCTCGCCCATGATCACGAACGCGCCCCCGATGTACCAGCGCCTGACCCGCACCGCCAGGAAGGCCAGTGGGAAGAACGCCGCCAGCAGCGCCGCGCCGGCGGCGGGCGAGCGCGCCGGCTCGTGCAGGAGCATGGTCAGCCCGGCGAGGGCCAGCGCACCCGCGGCCGCCTGCGCCGGGGAGCGGTCCGGCCCCAGCCAGGCCTCCAGCTCCTCGGCCGTGGGGCGGCGCGGACCGATCCGCGGTTGGGGCGGCGCGCCCGTGCTCTTGCGCCACTGGTCTTCGAGCACCCCGTAGAAGGCCTGCACCTCGCCCGGGTCGAACCAGGTCCCGCCGCAATGGGGACAGGCATCGAACGCGAGCGCAGGCTCGCCCAGCCGGCACTCGGCCATACTCTGCCGGCAGCGGGGACAGGCCAGGGCGCTGGGCACGGAGACCTGATAGGCGGCGTTCATCTCATCGAACGCCTGCTGGGGCCGGGAGACGAAGCAGTAGATCTCGCTGCGGTCCAGCCAGATCCCATGGCAGCCGGGGCAGGCGTCGATCTCCAGTCCGGGCTGAGCCTGGGAAGCGGCGAGCGCTACGTCTCCGCAGCGCGGGCAGATCATGCGCCGGGCGGGGGCGGGACCGAAAGCGCGGCGGCGTAGCCGGCGGGGAGCAGCCCTTCGGATTCGAACAGGCTCAGCATCGCCCGGATGCGGGCATTGAGCGCGGGGTCCCGGAGTAGGGGCGAGCGGCGGAGCAAGTCCATGAAATACTTCAGGCTGGCGGGCTGACCGGGCAGGGACACGGCGGTCATGACGAGAGGCTCGGCCGCTTCCCCGCGCCGGATGAAGCCCAGGCGCGCCAGGACTCGGCCCCCCGCTAGGCGCCGGACCTCGGGCGAAATGCCGAACTCATCGGGGACGGAGCCCTTCTCGAAATCGTAGATCCAGCCGATGGCACGGTTGTTGCGCAATATCTCGACTTCGCGGGCCGCATCCTTGAGGATCGCCTCGAGCATGAAGTATTCGCCGGCCGGAGGGCGGTTCTCGGGCCCGAGCGGCTTCGCGAACGGGGTCCGCGCGGTCGCCTGCAGGACAGCGTCGCGGATCTCGCCCGGGGTCGCGCCGATCTCCACGCACTCGCGCAGGATGAGCGCGTAATCCGCGATGCTCATGCCCTGGCCGTAGGTCGCCATGGCGATGGAGAGGATGAAGGCGTCCTGCCCCGTGCGCCCGGCGAGTATGCCGAGGAGATAGCCCTGCATCTGGAGGGCGGAGGAGAAATCGGGGCTCTCGGCGGCGGCGGTCGGGGCCGCGGCGGGAACGGCCTGCGGCGCCGCGGCCCGCGCGGTAACGGCGGGAAGAGCGGCCTTGGGAAGCGGCAATGACATGGGCGAGGCGAGGGAAGTCGAGGGAAAAGAGCTCAGCAGCCCGGAGCCCATGGGCGGCATCGGGAGCACGGGGAGCACGGAGACCGTGGGGACCGTGGTCATGGCGGGCAGGAAGACCCTCTGCGCATGGCCTACCCCGGGCAGGGCCACAAGGAGGAGCAATAGCTTCATGCCGTCATTGTACCGCGCCCGACGGAGAATCGCTTAGGCCGAACGGCCCATGAAAACCGCGCTTTTCGACCCAGCCGACGGAGACTACTGGAACCCGCCATCGCCAACACTCATCCAAACCCAGGATGATCGGTGGGTAGATCAGGCGAAGCGGGGTTCGCTGTTGCGGCGGCGGAGCCACTGCCAGATGGCCAGGGCGGCCCCGGCCAAAGCGGCCGTGGCCACGGCCCAGACCCACCAGGGCAGGTTCTTGATGGGCTGCAGGGGATCCGGGTGGTTCGGGTCGTTGGGGTCCGTGCCCGGCTCCAGGGCGTGCGCGAGCTCGGCTTCGAGCTCCTTCATGCGCTGAAGCGCATTCTGCAGATCGCTCCGCAGCTGGACCAGCTCGGCCTTGATGCGGGTCATCTCGGCCTCGAGCGCCTTCTGGGCGCCGATGCGCCAGGCCAGCGTGTGCGCCTCGTCCCAGAGCTTGGCTTCCTCGTCGCGCACCTGGTTGCGCTCGGCCAGACGGCCATCGAAGACCTGGTCGGCGAGCTGGGCCGACTCCTCCAGCCCGGGCGCGGCCTTCTGGGAGCGCAGGGTGCGCTCGGCGATGCGCTCGGGGAGGGTCTGCAAGCGCTCGGCGATGCTCTGGTACTGGTCCGAACCCGGCCGCAAACGCAGGCGCCGCTCCACGCGGTCCACCGCGATGGACCCGGGGTTCCCGGAAAGGATGACGGGATTGTCGCCGTCGGTGACGTAGGAGGCAGGGTCGTTGGCGACCGCAGCGTCATCCAGGGCGCTCTCCAAGGCGTCCAGGCCGACCTCGCCGCTCAGGCGCGAGGTGCTGGTGGTCCCGTCCCGGCCCCGGCGCGTCTCCATCCAGGCGTTCTCCACGCCGCCCGCGAAGAAGGACAGGACCCTGCGGTTCGCGCTCACCAGGTTCTCGGTCTCGTACACGATGGTGCGCTGGGTGTGCAGACGGCCGAAATGGATGTCCTTGTCCCCGGCCCGGACGCTCTTGTCGTAAAGCGTCTGACCCGGCAATATGGGCGAGTCCGTCTTCACGGTCTGGGGGAACTGGCTGGCGTCGAAGTACCAGTCCACCGGGTCGGGCATCAGCTCCAGGACGTCCAGCTTGCCCAGGAAGCTGCGGATGAAGCCGTGATGCTGGGTCGCCCCTCCCTCCAGCTTATACATGTGGGCCTTGCCCAGAAAGCCGTTCTGGTTCGGGTCGCGGCCGGTCAGGAGCTCGATGGGCGCCTGCACGATGCCGCGGGGGAGCTCCATGATGATGTTGCCCCAGTTCATGGGGGCGTAGCTCCAGGAGTCCGCCTGGGCGAATTCCTTGCCCGACTTCTGCAGGGTGGAGATCATGTAGCGGCGGTTGAGCATGACCGGCAGGCCCGTCACGGTGTCCACATAGTACTTCAAGCGGAAGGTCGGTGAGATCTCGGTGCCGCCCGAGGTGTAGCGCACCGAGCCGCCCTTGGCGTCGGAGTGCAGGTCCTCTATGGCCCAGGTCTTGCCGGCCTCGGCCACCACGTCCATATCCATGTACAGATGGACCACGGTGCCGTCGCGGTCCATGACCGCGGCAAAGACCTCGCCCGCGACCTGCTGGATGGGGCCGACCGGATCGGCGATCTTCTCGTACAGGTCCTCCCGGCCGAAGACCGGCCGGCCCAGGACGCTCACGAGGGCGTTGCGGGAATCGAAAGTCATGGACAAGTCCCGGGCGATGAAGAGGCGGCGCGGTCCCTGCCGGGTGAGCGACTTCTCCTCGCGCTGGACGGCCTCTTCGTCGAGCCCCGCCTTCTTCAGGGCATCCAGGTACGCCGCCCCCGTGGTTTCCCAGCGGTCGGAGTGCGCGATGAGGCGTCCCGCGTCCTTGAGGGCCCTGAGGGCCTTATCGGCGTTGCGCCGGGCGTCCATGGCCTTCTCTTCCAGCTTGTTGTACGCCTCCACCGACTCGGAGTACCGCTCCTGCTCCCGCTTATAGTCCTTGTCCTTGACCAGCAGCTCGTCCACCCGCGCCTTGATGCGGCCCGCATAGACCGTGTCGTTCTCGCCGGCCTTGCGCACGAAATCGGGATCCTCGTGGACCTGTTCGGTCAGCCGCGCGCGGAGTTCGCGCTCGAACACGTGGAAGCGCAGGGACTCGGCGTCGGTGACCTCCTTCTGCCCGGCCAGGGACCGGTCGGCGGCATCAGCCTCGACCTTGGCCTTCTCCATGCGGATGCGGGAGTCGGCGAAGATGCGCTCCGACTCGCGCAGGTCCTTGACCGAGCGGTCGAACTCGTCCTGGGTGAGGTAGAGCTGGACGGGTTTCCCGGTCCGATCCACCGCGAAGCCGTAGCTCTGGAGCTTGAGGCCGACCCAGCCCTGGGCCTTGGAGCGGCGCTCATGCTCCCGCGCGGCCTCGACCATGCTGGCTACGCCCTGGGGGCCGGCCTCCAGCCGGAGGAACTTGGCCCCCTCCTCCGTCCGCCCAAGGCGGTCGGTGCGGGCGATGTGGTCCTGGAGGCTCTCCAGGGTCGGGAAGCGGTCCCGGGAGAAGCGCTCCGAGCCGGTGTAGAGTACCGTCAGGGTGGCGCCCGGGTCCGACCAAAGCCCGCGCAGGGGATGGATGGCCGCGTGCAGCCCGCTGCCGTCGGCCCGGCGGCTGAAATAGAAGGCCTGGCTGTTCTGGGCCTTCTCGAAGGCCTCGGCGTACGACATCCCCTTCGCCGTCCCCTTGCCGTCGAGGCCGACCAGCGCGAACTCGCTGGTCTGGAACAGCTTGTCCATCTCCAGGTTCAGGGCGTTGCCGTCCCGCGCCCCGCGGGCGGCGTCCCGGCGGGCCAGGGCCGCGTCCACGCCCGAGACGATCTCCAGGCGCCGCGTCTCCCCGGGCTTGGCCGTCAGCCACATCCGGCCCTGGTCGTCGGTGGTGACCTGCCCCCCCTCGATGAACTTGCGGACCTCGGTCTCCGTCAGCCAATCCTTGGTCGTCCAGAGCCGGCGGCCGGCGGCATCGGTCTCGGTCAGGGCGTACACCGCCTCGAGCCCCGCGGCGTCCTTGCTCTCCCACCGGCTCCGGAGGTCCTTGAGGTTCTGCAGGGCCTCGTAGGCCGGTCCGAAGTCGGCCGGGGCCGCGCGCTGGTAGCGCAGGGCCGCCAGGCGCGCGTCCTCCAGCATGATGAGGGCGTCGAGGGCCTGCATGCCGCGGCCGTGCCGGGCCAGGCCGCGTTCGCGGGCGATGGACTCCCGGACGGAATAGAGGGAGTCGAGCACCTTGGCGATCACGGCGTCCCCGCGCACCTCGGCCATCTGGAAGGTCTTGACCACCTCGGCGTCGTAGGCCTCGGCGGCCTTGAGGTAGCGGTCGAGGGCCGCGTCCCGGATGATGAACTCGGTGGGCTTGCGGCTCTCGAGCATGTACTCCTCGAGCAGGGCCTGCTTGGCCGCGAGCATCCGGTCGTGCAGGGGCTCGAGGCGGTCCACCGCGCCCTGCACCGCGTGGGGCAGTGCGTCGGCCGCGATGAAGGCCAGGCGCATGGCCTTGAGGGTTTTCATGTCGCGGCCCTGCACCGATACCGCCCCCGCCAGCTGGAACTCCAGGTCCTTGGCGAAGAGCCCCAGGACCTCGCGCCGCGCACCCACGTCCATGCTCACCGAGGCCAGGACCCCGGCCAGCGCGTTCATGACGCGGCCGCGCCGCCCCTCCACGTCGGCCTGGGTGAGCAGTTCGAACTTCTTGGCCGGGTCGATGTCCGCGTGGTGGCGGACCTGGTCCGCGGCGTCGGTCATCGCGCGGTAGGTCTCGGCCTCCTTCTCGAGCGAAGCGAGGAGCTTCGGGGGGATCCCCCGGACCTGCCGCAAAGTCCCGAGCAGGTGCTCCGAGAAGTTCTTATCCAGCATCCGGCGCGTGCCGTAGTCCGCGATCGCGGCCGCGGGGTCCGCCGCCAGGCCCGGCTCGGGCAGCTCCAGGCGGCTGGCCGGGATCTTGAGCAGCTTCTGGTCCGAGTATCCGATGGCCTCGAGCTCGGTCACCAGCTCGATGAAATCGTTCTTCAGCTGGGCCGCCGCGTCGCCCAGCTCCAGCCAGGACCGCACCAGCGCGTCCTGCGCGGAGAAGAGGTCGGCGCGGTTGGCCTGCCCCGCCTCGTACCGGGTCACGGAGATGCGGTAGGCCTTCTCCTCCGCCGCCACGCGGGCGTTGAGGCTCTCGACGAGCTGGGACCGGTCCGCCACGCCGCTCATGAGCAGATGCAGGCGCAAGGACATCTCCTGCATCCGGCCCTGGGATTCCAGCTCCTTGCGCACCGAGTCCGACAGGACCCGCTGCAAGCTGCTCTCGATCGCGCGCGGGTCCGGGGCCTCGAGGAAGGCCGCGCCCACCGACCGGCCCCGGAACATGCCGAACGCGGCCACCGGGGTGAAGCCCTTGTAGCTCATCCGCTCGGCGATCACGTCGGCGCGGATCTGCTGGGAGAGTCCGTCCTCGCTGCCGAAGGCCGCCGGGACGCCGCCCTCGAAGAGGGAGCGCCGCAGCTGGTCGATGCGCAAAGACCCCGCCTCGTCCACGAACTGGCGGGCCAGGGCCGACAGGTCCCCGGAGGTCCCCGCCCGGTCCGCGGGAACCAGCGTGGCGAGCTGGTCCACGGAAGTCTGCGCCGGCAGGCCCAGGAGGGCCTTGATGCGCCCGCCCTGGATCTCCAGGCGGCCCCGGAGCTCCTGGATGAAGCCGTCCATGTCGCGCCGGGCGTCCTTGGAGGCGGGCGACTCCTTGAGCGACTCGGCCCAGCGCAGGAGGCGCACGTTGGTCGAGAACTGGGAGACCAGGATCTTGGCCCGGGCCTCGGCCGCGGCCGAAGTGTTGCGATGCATGCGGTCGGCCTTGTCGATGCGGAGCTGGCCGAGCGCCAGGAGCACCTCGGAGGGGGTGTCCATGTTCTTGAGCCGCAGCTCGACCCAGCCCTCGACGTAGTCCTTGTCGATGCGGTCGCCGCCCAAGGTCGTATTGGCCCGGAAGTAGCGCAGCTGCAGGCCGGAGTCGTGGGTCAGGGTCTCCGGCTGGAATACCGTGACCTCGGACTTCTTGCCCGCGTAGGCCAGGGACTGCTCGGCGACGACCACGCGCCGCTCGAGCTCGCCCATGTCCGCGGGCAGGCTCCCGGCGGTCCCCGCCGCGGGGTCCGCCCCCAGGCGCGCCAGCGCGGCCTCCAGCAGGAGGATCTTCCCCTCCAACTCCATGGCGTCGAGACGGGCCGCGGGGTCGGTGCGCCCCTGCAGGCCCGCCAGAGCGGAGCGCGCTCCCGCGAGCTCGGTCTGGAGCTGGGAGCGCTTGACGATGAGCTCGCCGTCGAAAGCTTCCAGGCTCCGCTCCGCGTTGAGAGTCTGCACCCGCGCCGCGGCCATGAGGTCCGGGTTGCCGATCGTCGGGTCGCCCAGAGCGTGGATGATGCGCCCGAGGGAGCGCACGACCAAAGACACCGGCTCCAGCCGCAGCTCCTCGACCTTGAGGTTCTTGTCCACCATGGTCTCGACCGCGCGCGCCACCCGCACCCGGGAGGCCAGGACCGCGCGGTCGGCGGCCAGCGGGTCCTGGTCCGCGAAGATGGCGCGGAGCTCGGCCAGCGCCCCCTCCGGACTGATCTGGAAGTCGATCGGCGCGTCGGAGGGCCGGTTGAGGAGGTGGTTGAGCGTGGCCAGGGCCTGGGTCTGCATCTGCCGGGCCAGGTGCAGGCGGCGCACCGCCCCGTCGAGGTCCTTCTGGGCCTTGGCCGACAGGCCCTCGGGGTCGCCGGGCGCCGCCTCGCGCTGGGCGCGGGTCAGCGCCGCCTGCAGGGAGGGGATCAGCTGCCCTTCGAGGATCGCGATCGACCGGCCGGCCTGGGCCCAGACCAGGGCGTTGCGGTAGAAGTCCACGGTCAGGTCGGCTTCCAGCTTGGCCTTGGACTGCTCGTAGTACTCCACCTCGCCCTTGCCCTGCGCGCCCTGGAGGTCCGCCAGCTCGGCCGTCTTGAGCTCGAAGGTCAGGATGGGGGTGACCCCGAAGCCGCTCAGGCCGAAGGAGGGGAGCCAGCCCACCCCGTCGGCCGTGATGTTGTAGCCCAGGTGGAGGTCGGTATAGAACTTCTGGATGCGCCGGTTGTTCGCCTCGGTCATGCGCTCGGCGCCCTGCCGCCGGGCCTCGATCTCGGCCAGACTGCGCGAGTTGCCGGCCACCGCGCTGAAGGCGTCCTGGAAGGAGCCGATGCGCAGTACGGACTTGTCGGTCCCCCCGCGGGGCTTGCCGAAGGACCCGTCCAGCCCGCTCCAGCCCGCGGTCAGGGCGGAGCGGGACTCGGCCAGGAGATAGCTCGAGGCGTACCAGCGCCACTGGTCGAAGGCCGAACGCAGGCGGCTCTCGGGGATCATGCCGTTGCGGTACTGGCGGATGGCGTCGGCCAGGCCGTCGGCGGAAGCCGCCAGCCGCGGGCCGAGGAGACCCGCCCCGGCGCTCCAGGACTTCGCCTCGGCCAGCTCCTTCTGCGCCCGCAGTCCGTACTCCTCGTAGGCCGCCAGCATCTCCTGGATCGTCGCCTGGCTCTCGAAGCGGTAGGCATGGTCCCGCTCCTTGGACGCGGGATCGTAGAACGGGAGGCGCAGGGTGACCCCGAGCCCGAGCGCCTGGTTGGCCATGGCGTCCTGGAACTGGACCCCCACCGAGAAGGTCAGTTTCTCGATGAAGGGCACCCAGTCCATGAGGTTGAAGGGGTTGTCCCCCATCTGGGCCTGGACGGCCTCGGGGTCGAGGTTGCGCAGGACCTGGATGAGGCCGTCGGGGGTGGAGACGGTCGCGCGGATCTGCTTGATGAGGGACTGGAGCTCTCCCACGGTGAGGTCGTTGAAGGGGAGGGCGTCGTCGGGGGAGCGTCCGGAGAGCATGTTGTACTTGATCGTGGCCTGGTGGAGCCTGAGCTCCGCCTCCTTCTCCCGGGACCGCCCCTCGGCGCGCAGGGCCTCGGTGGGCGCGTCCTTGGCCGCGAAATGGGCCAGCTTGAGCTCCCACTGCGCCTGGGCGATCTCGGAAACGTTTTCCTGCCACTGCTTGGTGAGGTCCAGCATCCGGAACTGCAGCCGCAGGGACTCGCGGTAGAGCTTCTGCACACCCGCGTCGATGCGCGCCTTCTGGGTCTTCGTCATCGTGAGCGAGGTCTCGGTGCCGGCCGTGAAGCCGCCGCCCATGGCCCGGTCGGAGACGGCGTCTCCGACCGGATTGGTCACGAACCCCACCATGCCCCGGATGCGCGTATTGTCGAGGAGGGCCCCGGCCTTGCGCAGGTCCTCGATCTCCTTGGCCAAGGACCCGATGTCCTGCTGGACCAGCTTGGCGCCGATGTCGCGGCGGAAAACGGCCTCGAGCTCGCTGACGCGCTTGTCGTCTTTCTGGACGGAGAAGAAGTCGTCGAGCTCCTTGTTGTACTGCTTGAGGGCCTTGGAACCCTGCATCTCGTCGGCCGTCTGGTCCGACACCGCCCGCCAGAGCTCGCCCAGGGTGAAGGCGCTGTTCATGGTCAGGTAGAGGCGCGGCTCCTGGCCCACGTAGCGGTTGCCGTAGCCCACGCTGACGTTGGAGTTGGCCCCCATCTTCTTGGCGCCCTCGAGGTAGTAGGTCTTGGCGTCGCCGATGAGGCGCCCCTCGGCGCTGACCACGATGCCCTGGTTGGGAAGGGTGACCGAGACCTTGTCGGAGTAGGTGTTGTACTGCGTCCCCATCTCGGCGCCGGCCTTGTTGGAGATGACCATCCAGGGCTTGCCCTTGTCATCGCGGAGGGTGAAGCCCTTGAGCACGCTGACGCCGAGCATGTCCTGGTCGTAGTCGTCGGTCCCTTCCTGGCGGGCCCAATAGAGGTCCACCGTGAAGGCATCCTGGGCCTTGTCCGAGATCATCTTGGACACGTCGAAGCTCGGCCCGATCTGGGTGCGCTTGTAGTGCTTGTTCTCCCCGTGGGACTCGATGACGTAGTCCTGGTTCAGGTCCGGGTCGAGGCCCGTGAAGTCCAGGTTCACGGTCTCCAGGAAGTAGCGCGGATCCTTGGCGAAGACCTGCTGCTGCTCGGCGTTGAGCCGGACGACTTCGGTGAACTTGAGCGAGGTCTTGAGGCTGCCCCCATAGAAGTAGGGTTTCTCCCCGGTCTTGTCGGTGGCCACGTCGCCGAACCCGGTGGCGGCGATGTAGAGGCGGTCGCCGAAGAGCAGCACCGCGAAGTCGTTGAAGACCAGGAGGCGGCTCTGGCGGGCGGAGGAGGCCATCTTGGTGTCCGGCGGGATGTCCTGGATGAAGCGGTGGAAGTCGATGTTGAGGTAGTTGACCCAGTTCTTGCCCTGCAGGGACTCGATCTGCACCTCCACGCCCTTGTCGCCCCAGGGCGCGTTCTCGTCGTTGGGCGGGCTGCCGAACTGGTAGCCGGTCACGCTGATGTTGTTGCCCCAGACCTGGGCCACGTTGCCCAGGGTCACCCAGTTGGAGGTCTCCAGGCCGTGCGGCACGGCGAACTGGGTCTGGTACACGAGGTAGAACCCGTCCGCGTCGCCGAACTCCAGGACGTCGGCGTTGGGGATGATGTTGGACAGGCTGGAGGGGTTCTCCAGGAGCTGCTGGCGCATGGCCGAGAGGTCCTGGGTCGGGGAGGTGCGCTGGAGCACGCTGGAGAACAGGGTCTCCAGGAATTTCCCGAAGTCCTTCTTCGGGATGACCAGCGCGGCCGAGGCGTCCTTGGTGTCGGCCGGCATGTACCAGGAGTTGCCGTGGATGCGCAGGTCGTCGATGCGCCGGCGCAGGTCCGGGCTCAGGCTGCTCGCGTCGCGCAGGCCCTTGAGCTCCTCGGAGAGCCGGCCCTGGACGTCGTCGATCCGGCCCAAGGTGTAGCCCACGATGTCCTGGGAGCGCTTGAGGCGCTCCTCCAGGTCCCGGTACGCCACGTTCTGCTCCAGGACGGCCCGCGTCTTCTCCTGGACCTTGCGCAGGTCCTGGGCGATCCGGTTCAGGGCGCTCTCCTGGGGATCGTTGAGCTGGGACATCCAGGTGGTGAGCGTGGTCTTCTGCGTCTTCAGCTCGTCGTAGGTCTTCTGCAGGGCCTCCTTCATCTTCTGGATGGCCTCGATCTCGCTCGAGGTCACGGTCCCGGAGTTGGAGTAGATCGTCACCGAGGAGTCGTAGTAGGTCTGCATCGAGTTCACGGTGTCGAAGGACTCGGTGTCCCAGTTGATCTTCTGGCCGAAGAGGTCCGCCCCGGCCCGGGTCACCGCGTTGAGCTCGCCGTAGATCTGGATCTTGCGGTCGAAGATCGAGTTGGGCGTCTCGCTACCGCCGTTCACGTAGGCCTTGTCCTTATCCAGATCCGCGATGGCGCGGCCCAGCGTGGTCTTGGCGTTGTTGAGGAACACCTCGGCCACCGGGATGCGCTCAAAGAGGTTCTTGCGCGCGGAATCCCGGGCCGCGTCGGTGTAGAGGTAGCGGGCCACGGCGTAAGCCGCCGGAGCGGACTCGGGCGTCCCCTGCGAAGAGGGCACGATGCGCTTGGCGGCCTCGATTGCCAGGAGCAATATCTGCGTCGCCTGGTCCACGGTCGGGCTGGGCTGGGTCCCTTGCGGGACCGTGCTCCCCCCACCCGTGCCCACGTTCACGCTGCCGGCCAGGTCCTTGTAGTCGTTGCCGATGCGCGACAGGACGTCAGCGAGGTTGGTGTAGGCGCCGCTGTCGGCCAGCCCGTCGACCACGGCGAGGCTGGACGCGTTGTCGCTCTGGATGCCCGTGGGGAGCTTCTTGGCGGCCAGGCCGTACTTGCCGCCCGTCAGGGACTCGAGGCGGGTCAGGATGTCGTTGATCTCCCCGTGCTGGGTGTTGATCTGCCCCGCGCGCTGGGCCTGCTCCGCGGTCATCTGCTCGATGAGGCGCGGCAGGCTTACCGGAAGGACCTGCCCGTAGATGGTCTCGGTCTCGGTGTTGTTCGGGTCCTTCCACTTCGCGATGTTGTCGAGGTACTCCTGCACCCCGGTGTGGTGGCCCTGGTCGTCGTCATAGCCCGTCAGGTAGTTATTGTACTTCACGCGCCAGGTCTCGATGCCGGCCAGCGCTCCGGAGACGTTCCCCTCCGGCGCGCCCGCGGCGGCCAGGGCCCAGGGAACGGTCTTATTGAGGACGTCCAGCGTGGCGTTGTAGAGCCGGACCTGGGTCTTGAACAGCTTGGCGTAGGAGTCGCCGTTCGGGTCCACCGACTTGATGGATTCCTGGATGAAGGGGAGGCCGTCGTCCTTCATCATGTCGCGGGCTTCCTGGAGCATGGGCAGGATGCGCTCCATGAGGGCGCGCTTGCGATCGATGAGCGCCTGGTTCTGCGCCGCGGTGTGCGCCCCGCCGTTGACGAAGGCGACGTCCGCGTCCACGTCCGCCACGACGGCCTCCAGGGTCTCCACGGCCCGCTCGTAGACCGAGAGCACCTGGGGCACCGGGGAGTCCAGCGCCGCCTGGACGGCCTTGACCGTGGCGTCGGCCTCGGTCCAGAGCAGGATGGAGCGGCCGGTCTTGGGGAGGAGTTGGGCCAGCTCCAGGAGCGCCATCTTGCCCTTGAACACTTCCGGGGTCGTCGCGCTGGGGAACTCGATGGTCTTGAGCCGGTCGGGATACGCGTCGATCGCGTCCCCGACCGCCTTAAGGTCGAGCCCGGAGAGGGAGGGCAGGTTCGCGCCGGGGACCACGGCCTTGATCTTGGCCGCGACCGCGTCCACGCGGGCCGCGAGGTCGGCGGTCTCGGCCGAGTAGCGCCGAACCTTGTCCTGTTCCGCGCTCAGGAAGCGCGGCAGGGCGAGCGGCCGGGCTTCCCCGAAATCGTCCACCTCGGTCCCGCCGTAGGTCGCGCTCATGCGGTTGCGGAACTCGTCGCGGCTCGTCCGGTAGCCGGCCAGCTCGCCCTGCCAGTAGGCCTTGCGGTCGTTGAGGATCTGCAGGGTCTGGGCCTGGCTGGGGTTGTTGACCGTGACCGAGGGCACCCCGGGGACCGCGATGACGAGGATGCCGGCGAACTCCTGGGGGGCGGTCCCGATCTGGCGGATGCCGTCGTTCACCTTGACGATGTCGGCCTCCACCTCGGCGAGCTTCTCCTTCACCATAGGCAGGGAGCGGAACTCCGGGTCGCCGGGCTTGCCGTTGGTGTACCACTCCTTGAGCGTGGGCAGGAGGTTGAGGCGGCGGTTGTACTCGGTCAGGGGGTCCGCGCTCCCGCCCGAATCCTCGGCGTTGATGCGGGCGATGAGCCCCTGGATCTCGGTCCGGAACTGGCCGATGCCCTCCACCCCGAGGCGGGTCTGCTCTTCGAGCTCGAGCATGTCCTTGCGGGAGAGCTTGTCCCCGTCCACCTTGGCCTGGACCTCGTCCTTCCAGCCCTGGACCTCCGTCTGGTGCTGCTCGGCCGTAGTCTGGTCCTGCGCGGCCTGGTCCTGTACCGCGCGGATGTCGGCGAGCTTCTTGTCGAGCATGGCCTGCATCTGCTCGATGGCCTTCATCGCGGCGTCGATGGTGTTGAGGGAGAAGGCCAGGTCCATCACGGTCGCGAGCTTGGCCAGGTTCTTGTGGAACTCCAGCATCTCCGTGCCGCCGCGGCGCTCCTTGAGCGCCATGTTGCGGGTCCGGGCCACCGCGGCCAGGAGCTTCTCGATGGCGTCGCGGTTGGCGAGCTCGCCCTTGGCGTTGGCGCGCAGGCGCTCGAGTTCGTCGACCAAAGGCGCGATGCGCTTGCCCAGTTCCTCGTCCACGCGGCCCGCCGGCTTGGCGGAGCGGGTCTCCTGGCGGGTCTCGCCGAAGCGGGCGATGGAGGCTTCGACCATCTTGAGCACCGCCACCTGCACCCCCACGGCGTCCTGGGCGCCGGGGTTGCCGGTCTCGGCCGGGAGCAGGGAGTAGTAGTAGTTGGTCAGCTCCTCAAGGGCCTTGAGGTCCGGGGAGCCTTCCCGGGGGTTCTTGATGTCGTAGATCTCGGAGAGCTTCGACTGGACGTAGCCCTCGTCGCGCTTGGCGTCCAGCTGGCGGAGCACCTCCTGGTAGCGGGCCTCCTCCTCCGCGCTGACGGGCTTGGACTCCTTCTCCAGCTGCGACAGCCGCTGCTCACGGCCGGAGATCTGGTCGCGCAGGGCGCCGATCCGCGTCTGGACGCGGGCCATCTCCTCGCGGATCTCGCCCGCGCTCCGCTTGGCGTTCTCCGCCCGGGCGCGCATCTCCTGGGGAGTGCCAGGCTTGACCTTGACGTCGTCGGACAGGGCGCCGCGCCCCGCCGCGCCCACCAGGGTCGCCACCACCGAGACCGAGGGGTCCGGCCCGGGAGCCCCGGACTTCTGCGCGTCCAGGCCGGGCATCTGCGTCGAGTCCTTCAAGGCGTCGGGGATGGCGCGGGTCTCGACGAAGGCCTGGCCCACCGTGTCGCCGTAGTCGCCGTAGGCCATCCCGTGCACGAAGCCGTAGACGCGGTCGGTGATGTTGAAGCCCAGCAGGTTCTGGAACTTGTAGACCAGGATGTTGCCCCAGCTGATGGCCCCGCCGAAGGGGATGGGGCTCTGTCCCTCGGGGCGTTCGACCGCGGCGGCCACGGTGTGGAAGAGCTTGAACTCGGTACCCGTCACGGCTTTGTAGGCGGGGTTGAAGAACCCGTCGAGGCTGCCCGCGTAGGTCATGACGCCTTCGATCTCGGCCCCCACGATCATGAGCCCGAACATGGACTTGAGGTTCATGGACCAGAACTTCCAGCTCACCGCCGTGCCCAGGACGCCGTGGAAGAAAGCGCGGCTGAAGGCCTTGGGCGTGCCCAGGCGGTGCAGACGGTCGTCCATGAGGCGCGCCTTGAGCGCCGCGGGGAAGGTCAGGATGGAGGAGAGGGTCAGGGCGTTGACCAAGGACCCCAGCGTCATGTCCTCGAGGATGGCGTTCACCGCGTTGCCGAGGATGAGGGAGAGCGCCCCGCCCACGAACGGCAGCCCGGCGGCCAGGGTCGGGAGCCCGTGACCCGCCACCATGAGGGCCGGGCCGAGCAGCGGGATGGCGGTGACGTGGAAAGCGAGTATGGGCAGGGGGACGAGTCCCCCGACGAGCCCCATGGCCACCGCGCTGAAGATGGCCATGGTCGCCCGGCGCCAGACGAACTGGACGAGGGGGCTCAGCAAGGGGTCGATGAGCCAGCGGCGCAGGGTGCGCATCCCCGCGGAGGCGTTCAGCCGCTGGGAGAAGCCGACCCCCGAGAACATCTGGTTCTGGAAAGCGGACTCGAGCCAGCGCTCGGCGAGGGGCGGCTCGTTCTTCATGCTCTCGGTGAGCTTGCCCTCCTCGGCCGCCTTCTCGCGGGAGAGCCGGTCCGCGATGGTCAGGAAATCCTCGGTGGAATGGGCGGCCTGGAATGAGATCGCCCGGCGGAAATAGCCGAAGACGAACATGTCGAAAAGGTGGTAGGGGAAGCGGACCACGACGCCCAGCAGTCCCTTCTGCACCTCGAGGCTGCGGGCCAGCGCGCCGCGCCAGCCCGGCGTATACTGCCGGTTGGCGAGCTTGCGGAAACCCGCCTCGGCGACCTTGTCCTTCCAGCCCAGCTTGACCCAGAGCCGGCTCAGGGCCTCGGAGAGTATCCCCCCCTCGTACTTGCGCTGGTCGAGCTGGTCGAACTCCTGGCGGTTGGCTTTCTGCAGCGCGTCGTAGACCGCGAACCACGACGCGCGGGGCGAATTCAGGGTGACGGCGTATTTTGTGCCGAGTTCGAGGACTTTCGCGCGCTCGATGCTGAATTGTCTAGAGATCTGCTCGATGATCCGGTCGATGGAAGCGTCCGCGGGGAGGGCTCCGAGACCCTCGGAATGCCGCAAACCCCGCACCCTCCTAAAACCGAACCAGTCCTCGCTGACGTGAGGACTGTTTTTTGCTTCCTTGGTTTCGGGCGCCCCCTCTTTTCGAGGTCCCGGGGGCCCCTCCGTAAGGGCGCCCGGCGGCGCGCGCGCGCTGGGAGGGCCGATGCCGGCCGGGGAGGTCTGTTTGGCGGGGCTAACGGCCGTTTCCTGCTGCTTCTGAAGGGGTTGGTTGAGGGCGGGGGGCGCGTTGAGCGGGGCCACGGCGTCCTTGGCCGCATCCTGGGCCTGCGACACCTTCACGCGCCGCTCCCGGCCCTGGGCGTCCTTGAAGACGAACTCCGGGTCGCCCTTCCACTTGGAGACGATCTCCACGCGGGTCGGCTTGAACCAGTGCGCATCCCGCTTGAGGGCCGCGTAGGCCTCCTGGAGGCTCTGGACCTTGTCCAGACGCGTGTCCCAGAGCGCGTTCGCGGTGCGCAGGTCGGAACCCGCGTCGCTCTTGACCCCGACCCGGGTCTTCCAGACCGTGATGACCTTATTCTGGGAGCGGGAGTGGAATATGTAGATGACCTGCGCCCGGGGATCGTCCAGGTTCACGGCCACCCGGACCAGGCGGGCATCGGAAGCGAGCTTGCGGGCCCGCGCCTGCGCCCGTGACTTGCCCTCGGCCAGCACCCGGGTGTCGAGGCCGCGGGCCGATTCCGGCAAGTCCAGGAAACTGGCGGGGGCGGCGCCCGAGAGCCCGCTCGGGTTGTTCCCCTTCTTGGCCGGTTGGTCCGGCGTGGGGGTTTCCTTGACCGGCTCGGTCTTGGGGGCTTCCACCTTCGGGGCTTCGGTCTTGGGCGCGTTCTCCACCGGAGAGAGCTTCGGGGCCTGCACGACTTTCCCAACGGGGCTGGCCGCGGCCACGATCCCGTTCTCGTCCGCCACGGGTTCCTTCTTTTCTTCCTGCGGCGGCGGCACGGCCTTCTCGTTCTCAGCCTCCTGGCGGGCGGCGGCCTTCACGCGGCGCGAATAGAGCAGGCTGTCCACCAGCTTGTCGAGGTAGTAGCCGCCCACCGACGCGAGGATGGCGGCCGGAAAGAGGACCAGGAAGGGCACTCCGGCGAAGATGAAGTAGGAGGAGAGCACCGTGGCGCCGATGGTCCCGAACAGGACGCTGACGCTGCGCCGGGCCGGCCGCTTCACGCCGAACAGCTCGCCGATCATCCAGCCGATGAGCGGGACCAGGATGGCTTCCACGGGAGCCGCGATGGAGAGGGCGCCGCCCAGGACCGCCCCGATGATCGCGCCGTAGAGCCCGGCCTTGCTGCGCGGGGCCGGGCGCACGGGCTGCTCTACGGCGGTCGCGGCAGCGCCGCCGCCCTGCGCCGCCTCAGGAATGGCGTCAGGCGCATGGGCGGGGGCCTTCGCAACCGGCTGCGTCTTTGCGGGTTTCTCTTCGACCTTCTTCACTTCCAGAGCGCCCGCGGCCCCTTCCTTCTGCGCCTGAGTCTCGGCGGTTTCCTTGGCCTCTCCAGCTGGCTTCTCGGCCTCCGCCTTCTTCTCGGGCGCCAGGTTCGGGACCAGGAAGACGGCGCCGGTGTCGTCGGTGGTGACCTTGAACTGTCCCTTGCGCACCGAGTCGATGAGGTCGGGGGTGACGCCGTAGCGGAAGAACTCGCTGGTGGTGTAGTTGAAGATGGAGACCTCGGCGTGCGTGCCGCTGTTGGCCATGGCCGTCAGCGCGTCCGCCGCTTCGGCGGCCCCGAGGGTCTTGGCCGCGTGGTTGACCCCGGCGGCCTGCTTGGTCTTCTCCTCCGCCTTCTTGGCCTGGTGCGCCTTATACCACTTCTTCCCGAAATGCATGGCCAGGCCGAGGCCGACCTGGATGGCGAGGAACACGGGCCAGGAGGAGGAGAGGCCGCCCAAGAGGCCCCCCATCAATCCCTTTCCCTGGAAGAGGTTGTAGGCCATGAAGCCCACGCCGACCACGCCCCCGATGATCATCGTCCACTTCTTGGTCTTGGCCTGGGCGGACGCGGCGGACGCGGGAGCAGGGGGCGCTCCTCCGTCTCCCACGCCTTTGCGCTGGCCCGCCAAGGAAGGCAGGAGCCCGCTGCCGCGGCCCGCGGTGACGCCGGCCTCCACCAAGGAGGCGGCGGGGTTGGCTCCCGTCTTCTCGCCCAGCAAAGCGGCGAAGCTCTGGCCGCCCCAGGACTTGGAAGCGGCGGGATTGGCAAGCGTCTCGTTGGTGGGGGTGAGGAGCTTCTCGGCCTGGATGCCCGCGCCCTTCTCCTGGGGGCGGATCCGGTTCATGAGCACGCCGAAGAGCCCGCTGGCGGGCCGCTCGGCCTTGGCCGCGCGCTGCACGAGCTCGGCGCCGACCCAGCCCTGCAGCGCGATCTTCCCTCCATCCGCCTGCGCGGACGGGACGACCCCCGCGGCCCGGAGCGCGGCAGGAGCTTTCTGGTTGATCTGAGGGATGGAGAGGTTCGCGGAAGGGACGCTGGGAAGGACGGTCTGGAGATTGCCGCCCACCGAGAGCCCCGCGCCGCCGAGCGGCGCCTGCATGGACCCGACCACCGCGACTCCTGCGGCGCCCATGCCGCTAGGCCCGGTGGAATTGACCTGCGGGACCACGATCTCGGCCGCGAGCGCCTGGTATGCCGTGAACCCTGGGGTGGTGAGGATGAGGGCTCCCGAAAGGGCCGAAGCGGTGGCCTTTTTCAGGATTCGGCGTGTCCAATCCCGCATGGTCTTAGGGTAACAGACAAACCGTTTTTTGTGAAGTGCTAGATGCCTATATTTTATTGATTAAGAGGCCCATAGTCCCGTAGGACTATGGGCCTGGTGCCAGACTTAAGAGATTTCAGTTCTTAGAGACCTTGGACGTCTCTATGGAACGGATGAGCTGGCTCACTGCCGAGGGAGTGCGATTGAACATGCGACTGATCTCGGTCACTCCCAACCCCGCCTCTTTCCATATACGATAGATGGCGGTCTTGCGCACCGTAGCGACTTCCCGCCATTGCACGCGGCCGAACAGCCTCTCCCCGTCCACGCCGTGCTTGTCCATGACCTCGGTCAGGATGGCCTGCGCGGCCGCGGCCCCCTGCCCCTCATCGGCCACCGGGATCGCGGTGCCGGACTTCTTGGCCACGTCCTGGACGAACTCTTTGCCGCCGATGAAGAGGTTGCTGATCCGCGGCAGTTCCTCCGGGGTCTTGGCCGTGGCTAGACCCTCCTTAATGTACTGGAGGTACCGGACGGACTGCTTCAGGCGGCCCCGGGCGAAATGCCGCAGGACCTGTTCGGAATCCACCAGGGACTCTTTCGTCTCGGATTCGATGTAGGCCGGGCAGGAGGACCACTGGTAGCGCCAGGGCTTCTCCTGCATCCCTTCCCGGACCGGGGCCAGGTGGATGTAGCGCGTGAGCTCCAATAGATAGTTCTCCTTGTCCACCAATAGGGCCTTATAGCGGCCCTGGAACACGTGCCCCGCGGTATTGTGGGCCTGGTTGAAGTACTTCGTGTAGGAGGTGTTGAAGCCCTGCATGACCCGGGACAGGTTGGGCTGGGAAGTCTCCAACAGCAGGTGAACGTAGCTGTTGAGCAGGCAGTACGCGTAGACCTTCAGCTCGCAGCGCTCCCGATAGCCCCGCAGGAGCATCAGGAAATAGCGGCGGTCCTGCGTGTTGAGGAACACGTCTCGGTGGTTGTTCCCCTGGAGCATGATGTGATAGCACGCTCCCGCGAATTGGATGCGGTTCGGACGTCCCATGGCCGTTCTCCTTCTACATGAACTTCTGAATGTCTGGCACCATGATACGCTAAAGCGCCCTGCAAGCTTATGAGTCCAAGAGGGAAACATCACGAAGTTTTTCGGCCCCCGCCCGCGTGGGCCCTTGGGACTAAAAAAGAACCCGGGACTCGCGCATAGGACCTTGCGGCGTTTCCGACGGAGCGAGCTGTGCCCGGGCACAGCTCCGTTCGCGGTGCCCAGCCATGGATGCGATGGCATCCTTCCGTGCTATGATGGATTCTGTCGCCGTAAATTGCCGGTCAGTCTATTGCTGCCACGAAAACTTAGAGCACATTGAATTCCACAATCCATTGCAAGCGGAATCGTGGTTAGAGAATAGTCGCCCTTGGCGCGATTGGATTCTCACTCGGAGCATTGCTTGTCTATGCCCTCATGCGCGGCGAGGCTGCTCCCCCCTTCGGCTTGGCTTTCCCAGCAGTTGCCACCCTGGGCGGGGTCATCGTTGGCCTCGCGTTTGGAAATCATCAAAGATTCCAGCTGGCAGTCGGAGCCTCCTTCTTGGGCGCGACACTCGCCCTTGGACTCTTTGCACTCGGTCTCACATTGACTGAGAAGCGGGACCGTCGGATGTCATATGAACGAGGCACAGGAGCTACGCGTAGGGCCTGCCTGCATGCATTGGTCCTCTTGTCTGCCGGTGCTGCATTTTGGTTGGTGATTCGCAGGAAGGAGACGGATGGACACACAACCCCGCATCACGCCGCCGATCCGATGGCGACCCAGCCAGTAGATTCTGATTAATTTTGCTCACCTTTTTACTGCGCACCTCCAGCGCTGGAGGTGGACGCGAAATAGTGCTGCAAATTGCAGGACTTCCTTTCGTGAAGGTCGCCATGAATCCCGATGGAACCTTTTCGGGGGGTCAGTCGTACATGTGGCATGGACCTATCGGGGATATCCGACGAGACATTGCTCGGCAAGGTAGACGCACTGGCGGAGACCGAACGCTTCAGCCTAGTGGACCTGCTCCTCCATCTCGGGGAACTGGACCGACGCGGCGCTTGTCAGGAGCGCGGATACGCATCCGTGTTCGCGTACCTGACCCGGCATCTGGGGTACTCCGAGAGCGACGCGGTCCGGCGGGTACGGGCGGCGCGCGCGGCGCGAGAGTATCCATCGATACTGCGAATGCTCGCCAACGGCGACCTGCATCTGGTCAGCATCGCCATGCTCGAGCCCTGGCTCACTTCCGAGAACCATGAGGGACTGCTGCGCAAGGCTTCCCGCAGGAGTACGCGGGAAGTGGAGCGCCTCGTCGCCGAGTTGGCTCCCGCGGCGCCTGAACCGAGGGACCGCGTCCGCTCGCTGCCGCCGCCCGCTCCTCCTCCGCCGACTCCCCCCATCGCCGTTCCTGCCCTGCTGGATATTCCCTCCGCACTGGACCTGCGCTTGCCGGCGACGCCGTTTCATGAGCCGCCGGCATCCCCGCAGGAGCGCCGCGTCGTGTTCACGTTCACTGCCAGGGAAGAGGTCCAAAGTTGGTTCGCTGAAGCGCGCGATCTGCTCAGGCACCGCTTCCCTGCCGGCCGCATGGAAGAGATCTTCGGCGAGGCTCTGAGGCGGCTGGTCGAGGCCGAGCATCCGACCCAGTCAGGAAGACTTCGGACCACGAAACCGGCTCCAGCATGCGCCCGCGGCCGCAGCATCCCGAAGTGGGTGCAGGACGAGGTGTGGAGGCGGGATTGCGGCCGCTGCGCCTTCATCGGCCCTGACGGGGTCCGCTGCGGGGATACCGCCTGGCTCGAGTACGACCACATCATCCCATGGGCTTTGGGCGGGATATCCGATGACCCCGACAACGTGCGCCTGCTATGCCGGGAGCACAACCAACATTGCGCCCGGAAGCTGTTCGGAGAAGATGCCGTCGGCTGAGGCACCCTTCGCGCGAATAGGATTCTTTAAGGTTTCGATTTGAAACCTTAAAGCGCGGGGGGGTCGTCTTTCAGACTCTTCCAGCCGGGACGTCGGTTCAGCCTTTGCGGGTCCAGAAGCCGCAGGCGATGGAGCGGTGGATGACATCCTCGGGCATCTGATGCCCGTAGCACTTGCCGGTTCCGTCCAGGTGGCTGCACTCGTCGCAACGGACCTTCCACTTGCCGGTGAGGATGCCCAAAAGCGCGCAGACGTATCGCATGGCGCTCAGCGGCAGGCGGACTGCTTCGTAACGGTATAGGCCGCGTGGAACCAGCGCTCGACTTCGGCGGCCGAGGCCCTGGCCTGCGCTGAGGAGGGATTCCGTCCCAACGCGCGGTGCTGGACGTATAGCGCGACCTGACCGGCCAGAGCATCGTCGATGCTCCGCCCGGCGCCGTACGCGGAGGAGGCGTCGTCGATGAAGATGACGTTGGCGCCCGGGAAATAGCCCGTCTTCACGGCCTGAGGGGTGTCCTGGGCGCCGACCTCGGCGTAGTAGAGGCCCTGGTAGTCCTCCAGGATGGTCTGGCTGGCGCGATAGACGGCCGGCGGCTCGCCCGCGGGGACCGAGACGCCGAGATGCGCGGCGACCGCGGCCACGACGCAGCGCAGGTCCTGGCGGGAGGTCTGCGCGAGACCGACGAATTCCTTGAGCGCGGCGACGCGCGCCTTCCGGACGCGCCGGACCTCGAGCTCGGCCTCGTAGCGCGCCTGCTGGCGCTGGGCCTCGGCGATGGCTTCTCCGGGGGATATCCCGAACAGCTCCTCCACCGACTGGGCGCGCAGACGGGCGGGGATCAGACAGGACAAGGCGAGGACGATCAGCAGGGCTCGGTTCATGGCGAAAAGCATACCAGAGCCAGCGGCGCCGCGCATGAGGCCTGAGACCCAGGGCCCGGGTCCCAAGGTTCTAGGCCCGAGGCGGGACTCAATGGACCGCGTAGGCGCCCAGGAGCACCTCCACGCCCGCCCGGCGCATCTCCTCCACAGCCCGCTCGCCGTCGCCCGCCCTGAGCTCGACCCCGCGACAGCCCTCGAGGAGCAGGCGCGCGGCGAACTTCTCCGCGCGCGCGTCGAGGGCCGTGCGTTTCACGCAGTAATCAGTGGCCAGCCCCAGGATGAAGACCTCGCCCACGCCCTTCTCGCGCAGGTAGCCGGCGAGCCCGGTAGAGCCCCGGCGCCGGTTATCGAAGAAGCCGCTGTAGCTGTCAACGGATGGGTCCATACCCTTGCGGAACACGGCCGCGAAGCGGCGGGTATCGAGACCGGGCGCGAACTCCGCGCCGGGCGTGCCCTGCACGCAATGGTCGGGCCAGAGGACCTGGTCCACCTCCCCCAGCCGGACCGTCTCCCCGGGCGCGCGCCCGGGGTGCCGGGAGGCGAAGCTCCCGTGGTCGGCGGGATGCCAATCCTGGGTAGCGACCACGAGCTCGAACTCCCGCATGGCCGCATTGGCGACGGCGACGACCTCGTCGCCGCGGGACACGGCCAGCGCTCCGCCCGGAAGGAAGTCGTTCTGGACATCGACCACGAGCAGCGCCTTCATCGGCCCCTCCCCACGGCCGCGCGGGCGCCCAGCATGAGCTCCTCCCTGAGCCCGTAGAGCCGGGACTCAAGCCCGACCGGATAGACGTGCGGGTTCGCCAAGCGCCGGACGCCCTCGGAAAAGCCCGCGAGTTGGGTACGCGCGCGCTCCCGCGACTCGGCCAGCGGGGGCGCCGGGCGGACGCGGCGGCCGCCGCGCAGCGCCGGCGTCAGGAGATCCTCGTGTGCCGCCGAGGTGGGGATCGTCGTGCGGACGGCGGGGTCGAACGGATCGCGAAGCACCCACCGGGGCCCGCCGCGCGCGTCCTCCATCCCGGCTCCCAGGCCGGCTTCATAGATCATGTCGCCCGCGAACTCCCCCCCCTCGCGGAAGCGCCGCACCTGCTGTATCCCCGGATTGTTGACCTTCAGGACCTGCTCGGAGAGCTTGAGCTTGGAAAGCCAGGCCCCCGGCCGGGCGGGATCCGACACCGCGGTGAGCTTGTAGACGGTCCCCAGACCCGGCTGGCCGTGGGCGGTGACGAGCTTGGTCCCGACCCCCCACACCGCGATGGCGGCGCCCTGGCTCTTCAGGCTCTCGATCACCGTCTCGTCGAGCTCGTTGCTGGCGTAGACCTTCGTCGCGGGGAAGCCGGCCTCGTCCAGCCTCTTGCGGGCCGCCTTGCTGAGGACGGCGAGGTCGCCCGAATCGATCCGCACCCCGCGCAGCTCCCCCCCCATGTCCCGCAGGCCGCGGCCCGCGCGGATCGCGTTCTCGATCCCTTCCATAGTCCCGTAGGTGTCGACCAGGAGCACGGCGTCGTGGGGCAGGCGCCGGACGAAGGCCTCGAACGCCTCAAGCTCGCTGTCGAACGCCAGGACCCAGCTGTGGGCATGCGTCCCGGCGACTGGGATGCCCAGGAGCTTCCCGGCCAAGGTGTTCGAGGTCGCCGCCGCCCCGCCGACGTACGCCGCGCGCGAGGCCGAGAGGGCTCCGTCGAACCCCTGCGCGCGCCGGAGCCCGAACTCGAGGACCGGGTCGCCGCGCGCCGCCGCGCAGACCCGGGCGGTCTTGGTCGCGACGAGCGACTGGAAGTTGAGGATGTTGATGAGCGCGCTCTCCAGAAGCTGAGCGGCCGGGATGGGCCCGGTCACGCGCAGGACGGGTTCGTGCGGGAATACGACCGTGCCTTCCGGGACCGCGTCGATATCGACGTCCAGCGCGAGTGAACCCAGGGCCTCGAGGAAGTCCCCGCCCAGGAGGCGCCGGCCGTCATCACCCTTCAGTGTCGCGAGATACTCGAGATCGTCCGGAGCGAAGCGGAATTCCGAGACGAAGTCCAACGCGGTCTCGAGACCGCAGGCGACCGCATAGCCTCCCGCGAAGGGGTTCTTCCGGAAGAACAGGTGGAACGCCGCCTTCCGGCCGGCCATGCCCTCCTTCCAGAAGGCATAGGCCATCGTGATCTCATAGAGATCCGTGAGCAGCGCCGGCGACCCCTTCTCCATACACCCTAAGTATAGGGGGGACGACCCCTCCGGGCCACTCAACAGCGGCTCAACTGTCCGGGGCTAGTACGGGAACAGCTCGTCGAGCGGCTTCTCGCTCACCTCGCCGAGCTTCTTGAGGCCCTCCAGGTCCACCCGGCTCCGGTTGCCCAGGATGTGCATGATCTTGGGCACAGCCTCGAAGCGCGCGGCGAACTTGCGGAGGTCATCCAGGGTGTAGGCCAGGGCCTTGCGGAAACGCTCCGGCCGCGGGTCCTGGGCGAAGCCCATGTCTTCCCAAGTGCACACCGTCCCCGGTATCCCGCGGAACTCGACCGGGGAGGTGCGGTAGGTCTCCTCGATGCCCCGCTTCGTCTCGCGGAAGCGGTCCCCCGACGGCGGGAGCTTCGTGAGCAGGTCCTTGAGCAGGACCGAGGCGTCCACGGTCTTATCGGCCTGCGTCCCCAGCCAGCCCCACAGCCGGGTCTCGTCGCCCTTGTGGTCGGGCGAGATGAAGCCGCCGCGGGCCGTGTAGGCCATGGCGCGGGCCTCGCGCACTTCCTGGAAGATGACCGAGCTCATCCCCCCGCCCATGTAGTCCGAGTAGAAGTAGTAGTCCACGTGCCGCGCGGGATCGTACACCTCGTCCGCCGCCAGGAGCCCGACCTGGGACTGCACCATGTCGCGATGGGTGAAGAGCACCTCGGCCTTGCCGGGCCGGCGATAGCGCAGGGGCCGGCGCTCGGGAGTCGCAGCGTAGCTCTTCCCGGGCACGGCCAGCAGGTCCCGCACCGCTTCGGGAGTGCGCAGGCCCATGTAGCCCGCCCGGTACCGGAAGCCGAAGACCCCGTTAAGGATCTCCTTGAGCTTCCCCTCGTCGAGGTCCTTGAGCTCCGCGTCGGAGAGCTCATTGAGGACCGCGCTGTCCTGGCCCCGCCCGGCCCATTCGCCCAGGGCCAAGCCCACGTAGTTGGGGTTGAGCTTGTTGTCCTTGTGCGCGCCGATCTTGACCTCGACCATCTTCTTCAGGGTGTCGCCGGCGATATTGGGCTCCGCGAAGCGCAGGCGCAGGAGGCGCAGGGATTCCTCCAGGTTCTGCTCCAGGCCGCCCAGGCTGACCATGGAGGTCTGCTCCCCGCAGCCCGTATTCATGGTCGTCCCGAGTGAATAGAGCTTCTTCTTGAAGGCATCGGCGCTCATGTCCCCCGCGCCCGACAGCCCGAGCAGGTCGAAGGCCGCGCACAGGGACTTCTCGTGCCGGGAACCCCGCTCGAACCAGAAAGTCAGGTGGAAAAGGTCGTTGAAGGGGTTCTTCGCGGCCACGATCCTCCCCCAGGGGGTCGGCACGGTCCGGTAGTCCCGGCCTTCCTGCAGCCACTTGGGCTCGATGGGCTTGGCCGGCATGCTGACGAGTTCCTTGTAGAAGGCGGACTCGCGGCCGCGGGCGATGTCGATCTT
>MGTY01000091.1 GCA_001799695.1 Elusimicrobia bacterium GWA2_69_24 | reverse complement strand
CTCGGACCTCGGCATCGACTCCATCAAGCGCGTGGAGATCCTCTCCGGGCTCCAGGAGCGCTTCCCCGAACTGCCTCCCGTGAAGCCCGCGCAGGTCGGCGCCCTCAAGACCCTGCGCCAGGTCGCGGAACTGCTGGCGGGTTCGACAACCGCCGCCCCCGCTCGCCTCTATCGCGGCGTGCTCGAGGCGGTGAGCCTGCACGGGGACCGGGACTTCCTCGGCCTCCCCAAGGACTCCGAGTTCTGGATCACGGCCGAGGACTCCGGACTGGCGGAACGCATCGCCGCCAAGCTGAGCGCGCTGGGCCACAAGATCCGGCTGGAGGCGCCCGAGGCGCTCCTGCGCGCCGACGCCCCGACGCGGCTGGGCGGACTCCTCGTCGTCGCCCCGCCCCGCGGCGGGGACGCCATCGTAAAGCAGGCCCTCCTGCTCGCCCGCAACGCCGCGCACGCCCTCCGGGCGGCCGCGGAGGACGGCTCGGTTTTCCTCACCGTCTCGCGCTTGGACGGCTCCTTCGGCCTGGCGGGCTTGGACAACGCGCTCGACCCGGCCTCGGGCGCCCTGGCGGGGCTCGCCAAGACCGCAAGCCATGAATGGCCCGGCGTCTCATGCAAAGCCCTGGACGTGGATCCCGCCGTCGCCGACCTGGACCGGGCGGCCGCCGCGGTCGTGGAAGAGATGTCCCTGGCGGGTCCCCTGGAAGTGGGCATCGGCTCGGCGGGCCGCCGGACCCTGTCCTTGACAGCGTCCGAACTCCCCTCCGACGGCCTCCGGGCGCCGCTCGCTCCCGGTGACGTCGTCCTCGTGACGGGCGGGGCGCGGGGCATCACCGCGGAAGCGGCCCTGGCCATGGCGCAGGCCTTCAAACCCCGCCTCGTCCTGCTGGGCCGCAGCCCGCTGCCGGCGCCGGAGCCGGCCTGGCTCGCAGGTCTCGAGACCGAAGCGGAGATCAAGAAGGCCATCCTCGGACAAGCCGAGCCCGGGCTCTCGCCCAAGGCTCTCGAGGAGCGGTATCGCGGCGCGGTCGCCAACCGCGAGATGCTCCGGAACCTGGAACGCATCCGGCAGACCGGAGCGGAGGTCGACTATCGGGCGGTGGACATCCGGGACGCGGCCGCGGTGCGGCGCACCCTGGAGGAGCTCCGCTCCCTCGGCCCCGTGCGCGGACTGCTCCACGGCGCCGGCGTGCTCGCCGACCGCCTCATCGCGGAGAAGACCGAGGAACAGTTCGACCAGGTCTATGGGACGAAGGTGCTCGGACTCCGCGCCATCCTGGACGCGGTGGACGCCCAGGAACTCAAGGCCGTCGCCCTCTTCTCCTCCTCCACCGCCCGCTTCGGGCGCAAGGGCCAGGCCGATTACGCCATGGCCAACGAAGTCCTCAACAAGCTCGCGCAGAAGCTCTCCCGTGCCCTGCCCGCCTGCCGCGTCGTCTCGTTCGACTGGGGTCCCTGGGAAGGCGGGATGGTGACGCCCGCGCTCCGGCGGGTGTTCGAGGCCGAAGGGGTCGGGCTCATCCCGCTGCAGGCCGGGGCCGCGCTCCTGGTGCGCGAACTCCAGCGCACGCCCGGCCCGGCGGAGGTCGTCGTGCTCGGCTCCGAGCCCCTGCCCGCCCCGAAGCCCGTCAAACGGCGCGCCGGCGGCCGCGGCGCGGGAGCCGCCGCGGAGGGCGGAGCCGCGGGCTTCGCGCTCGCCTTCGAGCGGACGCTCGACTTGAAGGGCCACCCGTTCCTGGAATCCCACGTGATGGACGAGCACGCGGTGCTCCCCGTAGCGGTGATGGTCGAGTGGCTCGCCCACGGCGCGATGCACGGGCACCCCGGCCTGTCCTTCGTCGGCTTCGACGACCTGCGCGTCCTCAAGGGCGTGGTGCAGGAGCGCGACGGAGCTCCGGCCCTGCGCGTCCTGACCGCTCCGGCCCGGGAGGAAGCGGGGATCCACGTGGTTCCCGTCGAGCTGCGCGGACGCTCGGAGAAGCGGGACGTCCTGCACGCCCGCGGCCGCATCCTCCTGGCGGACCGGCTCCCCGAACCGGGGAAGCCCGCCGTGCATCCGCGCCTCAAGCCCTTCCCGGGTCCGGACGACCGGATCTATCACGAGCCCCTGTTCCACGGCCCGGACCTCCGCGGCATCCGCCGCGTCGAGGGCTGTTCCGAGGAAGGGATCGCGGCTATCGCGCAGCGCGCCCCCGCCCCCTCGCGCTGGATCCGCAAGCCCCTGCGCAGCCGGTGGATCGCCGACCCGCTCATCCTCGACAGCGCCTTCCAGCTGATGATCGTCTGGAGCTTCGAGCAGCGCGGCGCCGGCTCCTTGCCCGTCTACGCGGGGAGCTACCGCCAGTTCCGCGCCTCCTTCCCGGAGGACGGGGTCCGCATCGCCGCGGCGGTCACCGAGAGCGGGGAGCACCGCGCCGTCGCGGACATCGAGTTCCAGGACCTCTCCGGCGCCCTGGTGGCGCGCCTGGAGGGGTACGAGTGCGTGATCGACACCTCGCTCAACGAGGCCTTCCGGCGCAACCGCCTGCCCGCGACCACGCGCTGAGGCGATAGAGCTACCTAGTGGCGGAATTCCACCCGATCGCGATCGTGGGCCTGGGAGGCGTGTTCCCGGGCGCACCCACCCTGGAACGGTTCTGGGAGCTGATCGCCTCGGGTTCCGACGCGGCCGGAGAGCCGCCCGAGGGGCGCTGGCTCTTCCCGCTGGACGAGGTCTTCGATCCGCGGACCGCCGCGCCCGACAAGGTCAACTCCAGGCGCGCCTGCTTCATCCGCGGCTTCGCCCTCGATCCGGCCGGACTGGACCTCGATCCCGGCTTCCTCGCCGGCCTCGACCCCATGTTCCACCTCGGGCTCCACGCCGGACGCGACGCCCTGCGCAGCGCCGACCTGCGCGGCACCGACCCCGGCCGCATCGGCGTGGTCTTCGGGAACATCGCCCTGCCCACCGACGGCGCCTCGCGCCTGGCCCTGGAACTGCTGGGCCGGACCCTCGAGGAGAAGGTCCTGGGCCCCGGCAAGGCCACCGAGTGGGGCCGCTCGGTCCACCCGGTCAACCGCTACGTCGCGGGCCTCCCGGCCGGGGTGCTGGCCAAGGCCCTGGGCCTGGGCGGGGGCAGCTGCACCCTGGACGCGGCCTGCGCCTCCTCGCTCTACGCCGTGGAGCTGGCCTGCGCGGAGCTCGCGGCGGGCCGGGCCGACGCCATGCTCGCGGGCGGACTGTCCCGGCCGGACTGCCTCTACACCCAGATGGGGTTCTCCCAGCTGCGCGCCGTGTCCCCGACGGGGGTCTGCTCCCCCTTCGACGCGTCCGGCAACGGCCTGGTGGTGGGGGAAGGCTCCGGCATGTTCGTCCTCAAGCGCCTGGAGGACGCGGCCCGCGACGGCGACCGCATCCACGGGGTCATCCGGGGGATCGGGCTCTCCAACGACGTGGAAGGGAACCTCCTCGCCCCCTCCTCGGAAGGCCAGCTGCGCGCCATGCGCCGCGCCTACGGACGCGCGGGCTGGGATCCCGGGGACGTGGAGCTCATCGAATGCCACGCCACGGGCACCCCCGTAGGCGACGCGGTCGAGTTCAACAGCTTGAGCGCCCTTTGGGCCGGCGGCCCCTGGGAGAAGGGACAGTGCGTCATCGGCTCGGTGAAGTCCAACGTCGGCCACCTCCTGACCGGGGCGGGAGCGGCCGGGCTCATGAAGGTGCTCCTGTCCCTAAAGCACCGGACCCTGCCGCCCACGGCGAACTTCACCCGGCCCCCCGCGGGCATCGCGCTGGCGGACTCCCCCTTCCGCGTCCTCGGCCGGAGCGAGGCCTGGAAGGGCCGCCGCAGCCGGCTGCCCCGCCGCGCCGGCGTCAGCGCATTCGGCTTCGGCGGCATCAACGCCCACGTGCTCATCGAGGAATGGCAGCCGGCCGCGGCCCGACGGCGGACCAAGCCCCGGACCGCTCCGGCCAGGCCCGAGCCCGTGCCCGTGGCGGTGGTGGGCTTGGGCGCCCATTTCGGCCCCTGGTCGGATCTGCGCTCCTTCCAGGAGCGGACCCTGGCCGGGGGCCGCGCGACCCCGCCAGTCCCGCCCCGCTGGCGGGGCGCCCAGGCGACCGCCTGGTTCCGGGGCGAGGGCTTGGACGAGGCATCCTTCCTAGGGCACTACATTTCTTCCATCGCCGTGCCCCTGGACCGCTTCCGCATCCCTCCCAACGAGCTCCGGGAGATGCTCCCCCAGCAGGTCCTCATGCTCTCGGTCGCCGACGCGGCCCTGACGGACGCCGGCTTCCACCGGGAGCCGCGCCTCGACTGCGGGGTCTTCATCGGGATCGGGCTCGACCTGAACACCACGAACTACCATCTCCGCTGGGCGGTCCGGCGCAAGGCTCCGGTCTGGGGCGCCGCGCTCGGGCTCTCGGGGCCCGCCCTAGCCGCCTGGGTGGAGCGTATCTGCGACGCCGCCGGCCCGGCCCTTTCCGCCGACCGGACCATGGGAGCCCTCGGCGGGGTCGTGGCCAGCCGCCTGGCCCGGGAGTTCCGCATCGGCGGTCCCAGCTTTACGGTCCAGAGCGAGGAGAATTCCGGGCTGCGCGCCCTCGAGCGGGCGGTGCGCGGCCTGCAGAGCGGGGAGATCGGCTCCGCCATCGTCGGAGCGGTGGACCTGGCCGGCGACATCCGCGCCGTGCTGGGGGCGCACGAAGGCCGGCCTCTGGAGGGGGGCTGCTACGGGGAGGGCGCGGCCGCGGTCGTACTCAAGCGCCTGGACGACGCGGTGCGGGACGGCAACCGGATCTATTCGGTCATCCGGGGCGTGGGCACGGCCTCGGGCGGAGGCGCGGACGCCCTGGTCCCCAGGGCCGAGACCTGTGCCGCGGCCCTGGAACGAGCCTACCGGGACGCCGGGGTGGAGCCGGCCTCCGTGGCCTACGTTGAATCGCATGGGAGCGCCGTGCCGGCCGAAGCCCGCGCCGAGGCCGAGGCTTTCCAGAACTTCTTCGCGAGACCCGTCGCGGTCTCCAGCGCCCGGGCCGACGTGGGGCATGCCGGAGCGGCCTCGGGCCTGGCGTCGCTCGTAAAAGCCTCGCTCTGCCTGTACCAGGAAATCCTGCCTCCGGGCTCCGCTTCGAGCCGGCCCCGCTACTGGCTGCGCGACCGGGCGGCGGGGCCGCGCCGGTCCGGAGTGAACTGCCTGAGCGTGGACGGCAATTGCGTCCATGTGGTGCTGGAGGGCCATGAGTCCGTCGGCGAGCGTCGTCCCGACCGGCTCCAGCCTCTGGGGGCGCGCGGAGAAGCGCTTTTCACGGCGGCCGCCCAGGACGCGGACCTGGCGGAACTGGAGCGGAGCGCCGAGCTCGGGGCCGGACAGGGCATCGAGACCCTGGCCCGCCGCTGGTTCGCCGCCCGCATCTCCTCCGAGAAGACCGGCCCCGGCTCCCCGGTGGTCGCGATCATGGCCCGGGACCCTGAAGAGCTCCGCCGGCTCACCGGCCAGGCGCGCTCGGCCGTCAAGACCGCTCCGGACACGCCGCTCGCCGGTCCCCGGATATTCTACCGCCCTCAGCCCCTCCAGCCCTCCCCCGAGGTCGCCTTCGTCTTCCCCGGCCTGGGCAACCAGTTCCCGGAGATGGGGCGCGGGCTCGCGGTCGAGTTCCCCGAAGCCCTGCGCCGTCAGGACGCGGAGAACGACCGGCTGCGGAGCCAGTATCTTCCCGAACAACTCTGGACGGGCGGCTCCGAGCCGGACACCCGGTCCTTCATATTCGGCCATGTGTCCCTGGGGACCATGGTCAGCGACATCCTGCAGGGCTTCGGCCTGCGTCCGGCCGCCGTCCTGGGCTACAGCCTGGGCGAGTCCATCGGGCTGATCGCGCTGCGGGCCTGGACCCAGCGCGACGAGATGCTCCGCAGGATCACCGCCTCCACCCTCTTCACGCGGGACCTGGCGGGTCCCTGCGACGCCGTCCGCCGCGTCTGGAGGCTCGGCCCCAAAGCCAAGGCCGACTGGTGCGTGGGGGTCCTGGACGCGCCCGCGGAGGCGGTCCGCCGCGCGCTCCGCCCGGGCGGGCGAGCCTACCTCCTCATCGTGAACACGCCCGGGGAATGCGTCATCGGCGGCGCACGCGCCGCCGTGGAGGCGCTGGCGCGGGGACTCGGCGCGCGGTTGCTGGAGGTGCGCGGAGTCACCACGGTCCACTGCGCAGCGGCCGAGCCGGTCCGCGAGGCCTACCGCGACCTGCACGTATTCCGGACCACCCCCCCGGCCGGGGTCCGTTTCTACAGCGCGCATACTGGAGAGCACTACCGCGTGGACCAGGCCGCGGCCGCGGACTCGCTGCTCGCGCAAGCCCTGCACGGCTTCGATTTCACCAAGCTCGTGGAATCCGCCTACGCCGACGGCGCCCGCGTCTTCCTGGAGACTGGACCCGGGTCCTCCTGCACGCGCATGATCGGCCGCATCCTCGGCTCGCGGCCGCATCTGGCGGTCTCGGCCTGCGCTCCGGAAGCCGAGCCCGTCCCGGGTCTCCTGCGCCTTCTGGGCCAGGCCGCGGCGGCCGGAGTCCCGGTGGATCTCGCTCCTCTATACGGCGATCCCCGCGAGACGGCCCCGGCCCAGGCCTCCGCCGCGATCAGCCTCCCGGTGGGCGGCGAGCCCTTCCGGCTCCCGGAGGCGGTCCCGCAGGCGAACCCGCCGGTAAAGGCCCCGGTCCCGGTCGCGGCCGTCCCCCGGCCCCCCTCGGCCGCCCCACGCCGCATCCCCTCCGCCCCCGCCCCCGCGCCCAGCCTGCCCGCCGGGCACCTGCTCGGCCGCATGCGCGCGGTGGAAGCCGCCAAGGTCCGGGCGCACGAGCGCTTCCTGCGTCTTTCCGCGGAACTCACCACCGCGTTCTCAGAGGCGCTCAACCTGCAGATGGGACTCATCGAACAAGGAGCCGCTCCGACTGCGGGTCCCGCCGCTCCCCCGGTCGCCGCCCGCGCCGCCGAGAGCGTGGCTCTCGACCGCGCCGCCTGCTTGGAATTCGCCCGCGGCTCCATCGCCGCGGTCCTGGGGCCCGACTACGCGGCCGTGGACGCCTTTCCCACGCGCGTCCGCCTGCCCGACGAGCCGCTCATGCTGGTGGACCGCATCCTCGCCATCGAGGGGGAGCCGCGCTCCCTGACCCACGGCCGCGTCACCACGGAGCACGACATCCTCCCCGACGCCTGGTATCTCGACGGCGGGCGCATCCCGACCTGCATCGCGGTGGAGGCCGGACAGGCCGACCTCTTCCTCTCCGGCTACCTCGGCATCGATTCCCGGACCCTCGGGCTGGCCCGCTACCGCCTGCTCGACGCGGTCGTGACCTTCCACCGGGGCCTGCCCGGACCGGGAGCGACCATCTACTACGATATCCGCATCGAGCGCTTCTTCCAGCAGGAAAAGACCCATCTGTTCCGCTTCAACTTCGAGGCCGCGGTGGACGGAGAGCCGCTGATCACGATGACCCGGGGCATCGCCGGGTTCTTCACCCAGGAGGACCTCGCGGCCGGCAAGGGGGTCGTCCACACCGAGCTCGACCTGCGCCCCATGCCCGGCAAGCGTCCGGCGGACTGGGAAGAGCTGGTCCCGCTGGCGGCCGAGGGCTACGACGCGGAGCACATCGACGCCCTGCGCGACGGCGACCTCGCCGCCTGCTTCGGCCCCGCCTTCGGCCGCCTCGGCCTGCGCGACCCGCTGCGCATCCCGGGGGGAAAGATGCGGCTCATCGACCGGGTCACCCGCCTGGAGCCCGCAGGGGGACGCTTCGGCCTCGGGAAGATACGGGCGGAAGCCGACATCCGCCCCGACGACTGGTTCCTGACCTGCCATTTCACGGACGACCCGGTGATGCCCGGGACTCTGATGTTCGAGTGCTGTCTGCACGCCTTCCGCGTGCTCCTGCTCCGGCTGGGCTGGGTGGGAGAGCGCGAAGGCGTGGTCTACGAGCCGGTCCCGGGGCTGTCGAGCAAGCTCAAGTGTCGGGGACAGGTGCTCCCGAGCACCCGGACCGCCGCCTACGAGATCAGCGTCAAGGAACTCGGGTATCTGGAGGACGGGACCCCCTTCGCGGTCGCGGACGCGCTCATGTTCGCGGACGGGAAGGCCATCGTCGAGATCACCGACATGTCCCTGCGCCTGAGCGGCCTCACCCGCGAGGCGATACGGCGCCTGTGGAAGTCCGCGGGCGCCGCCCCGGCCGTTGCCCCGGAACGTTCCCCTGCCATCTTCGACACCGACCGCATCCTCGCCTTCGCCGTGGGCAAGCCCTCCGAGGCCTTCGGCGAACCGTACCGCGTCTTCGACTCCCGGCGCGTCATCGCGCGCCTGCCCGGGCCGCCGTACCAGTTCCTCGACCGCATCACCCGCATCGACGCGGAGCCCTGGAAGCTGAAGGCGGGCGCCGCCATCGCGGCCCAATATGACGTCCCGCCCGACGCCTGGTACTTCATTCACGAGCGGTCCGAACGCATGCCCTTCGCGGTGCTCCTCGAGGTCGCGCTCCAGCCTTGCGGCTGGCTGGCCGCGTACCTGGGCTCGGCCCTGACCTCCGAGACCGACCTTTCCTTCCGCAACCTTGGGGGCTCGGCCGTGCAGCGGTGCGCGGTCGGGCCGCGCAGCGGCACCTTGACCACCGAGGTCAAGATGACCTCGGTCTCCATGTCCGGCGGCATGATCATCCAGCACTACACCCTGCTCGTGCGCGACCGCGAGGGCGTGGTCTACGAAGGGAAGACCTACTTCGGGTTCTTCTCGAAAGCGGCCCTCGCCGACCAGGTGGGCCTGCGCGACGTGCAGCCCTACGCCCCCTCCCCCGAGGAGAGGTCCCGGGGGCGCTGCGCTCCCTATCCCCGGGAGGCGCCCTTCCCGGACGAGATGATGCGGATGGTGGACCGGGTGGACCCGTTGCTGCTCGACGGCGGTCCCCGGGGGCTCGGCGCGGCCGTGGGCCGCATCGACGTCGACCCCTGCGCCTGGTTCTTCAAGGCGCACTTCTTCCAGGACCCGGTCTGGCCGGGCTCTTTGGGCCTGGAGTCCTTCCTCCAGCTCCTCAAGCTCGCCGCGGTCGAGCGCTGGGGACCGGGCGGCTTCGAATGCATGGCCCTGGACCAGCCTCATGAGTGGACCTACCGCGGCCAGATCATCCCCCCCGACAAAGCCGTGACCGTCACCGCGGCGGTCACGGAGCGCGACGATGCGCGCCGGCTCCTCCGGGCCGACGGTCACCTGACGGTCGACGGCCGGGTCATCTACGCCATAAAGGACTTTGCGATCAGGAGGACCGGATGAGGTACGACAAGGTCTACCTGGCGGGGCTGGGCTACGAGCTCGCGCCCGTGGTCGTGGACACGGCGGAGATCGAGGAGCGGCTCAAGCCCGCGCTCGCCGCCCTGCGCATCGCCGAGGGCCAGATCGAGTCCCTCACCGGCATCAAGGAGCGGCGCTGGTGGCTGGAGGGGACCCCGCTCTCGCAGGGCGCCGCGGCCGCGGCGCGCAAGGCCCTCGCCGTCTCCGGGCTCAAGGCCCTGGACATCGAGACCCTCGTCTACGCCGGGGTCTGCCGAGAGAACTTCGAGCCGGCCACGGCCTGCCGCGTGGCGCACGCCCTGGGCGTGAGCCGCAGCGCCCTGGTCTTCGACATCTCCAACGCCTGCCTCGGGATGCTCAACGGCATCCTGGAAGTCGCCAACCGCATCGAGCTGGGACAGATCCGAGCCGGGATGGTGGTGTCCTGCGAGTCGGCCCGCGAGATCAACGACATCATGATCGACCGCCTGCTCGCCGCCCCCGAGATGGAGCTGTTCAAGACGGCCCTGGCCTCCTTCACCGGCGGATCCGGCGCCGCGGCCGTGATCCTCGCCGACGCGGAGCTGACCCCCCAGCGGCGCCGGCGCTTGGCGGGAGGAGTAGCCCAGAACGCGCCCGAGCATCACGGTCTGTGCACTTGGGGTCTGGACCATTCGCGTCCCGGCGAGCCGCGGGAGTTCATGGCCACGGATTCCGTGGCCGTGCTCCAGCATGGCGTGACCCTGGGCACCCGGACCTGGAACGAGTTCCTGCGGACCCTGGCCTGGCAGGCGGATTCCCTGGACAAGGTGATCTGCCACCAGGTCGGTTCCGGGCACCGGGACTCCATCCTGTCCACCTTGGGCCTGCCCCAGGAGAAGGATTTCTCGACCTTCCCCTTCCTGGGGAACATCGGCACCGTCTCCTTGCCCCTCACCGCCGCCGTGGCCGAGGAGCGCGGCTTCCTGAAGCCCGGGGACAAGGTCGGCCTCCTGGGCATCGGCAGCGGCCTGAACTGCCTGATGCTGGGAGTGGAATGGTGAAGGGGTCCGCCTTCTTCCAGAACGGCCGTTGGCGCCAGCATTACCTCGATTCGGGCCGCGGCGATACCGTGGTCATGCTGCACGGCAACCCGACCTGGTCCTTCTACTACCGCCGGCTCGCGGCGGCGCTCGAGGACCGCTGCCGGGTCATCGTCCCCGACCACATCGGCTGCGGCCTCTCCGACAAGCCGGAGATCGGCGAGCATCCCTACACGCTGGAGAGCCGGGTGGACGACCTGGAAGCCCTGCTCGAGCATCTCGGCGTCCGGGAGGACGTCACGCTGGTCCTCCACGACTGGGGCGGGATGATCGGGATGGCCTGGGCTTCCCGCCATCCGAAGCGCGTCCGGCGCCTGATCCTGCTCAACACCGGGGCCTTCCGCTTACCGGAGAGCAAGGCCTTCCCCTGGCAACTCTGGCTCTGCCGCACCCTGCTGGGCGCCTGGCTCGTGCGCGGGCTCAACCTCTTCTGCCTGGGCGCGGTCCGATTCTGCGTCACCCGGCGCCCCATGCCCGAGGAGGTCCGACGCGGGTTCCTGTCCCCCTACGACTCCTGGAAGAACCGCGCCGCCGTGCTCCGCTTCGTCCAGGACATCCCCCTGCGGCCCGCGGACCCGGGCTACGAGCTGGTCCGCTCGGTGGAGGAGGGCTTGAGCCGTTTTCGGAGCGTCCCGACCCTGATCTGCTGGGGCGAGCGCGATTTCGTGTTCGACCTGCACTTCCTGCGGGAATGGCGCCGCCATCTGCCCCAGGCCGAGGTGCACTCCTTCGCGGACTGCGGCCACTACGTCCTGGAGGACGCCCCGGAGGAGATCATCGAGCTGACGCGGGAGTTCCTGGCGGCCCACCCCCTGCGCGGGACGCCCCCCCCCCCCGAGCCCGGGCTGAACATCGCCTCCCATCTGCCGCGCATGGCCGGACTCCAGCCCGACGCGCTGGCCATCGCCTTCCCCCAGGGCCGGGAGGCCGACGGCAAGGCGCGCTACGGAGAGCTCTCCTTCCGCCGCCTCGACCGGGAGAGCAACCGGCTCGCGCGCGGGCTCGCGCGGCTCGGCATCAGCCGGGGAACGCGGACCTCGCTCATGGTGCCCCCCGGGCCCGAGTTCTTCTCCTTGACCTTCGCCCTGTTCAAGCTCGGGGCCGTCCCCGTGCTCATCGACCCGGGCATCGGCCTGGGCAACCTCAAGCGCTGCCTGGCGGAAGCGGAGCCGGAAGCCTTCATCGGCACGCCCAAGGCGCATGCCGCGCGCCTGGTCCTGGGCTGGGCGCGCGCCACCCTGCGGACCTGCGTGACCGTGGGGCCCTTCCCCATCGGCGGCGGCTGGACCCTCGCGGACGCGCGCAGCGAGGACGACTCCCCCTATCTGGCCCGGACCCGGGCGGACGACGACGCCGCGATCCTGTTCACCAGCGGCAGCACGGGCTCCCCCAAGGGGGCGGTGTACACGCACGGGAACTTCACGGCCCAGGTGGAGGCCCTGCGCCGGGTCTACGGCATCGAACCCGGGGAGATCGACCTCCCCACCTTCCCCCTCTTCGCCCTGTTCGCCCCCGCCTTGGGCATGAGCGCGGTCATCCCGGACATGGACGCGACCCGGCCCGGCTCGGTGGACCCCGAGCGCATCATCGAGCCCATCCGGCGCTACCGCGTGACCCAGATGTTCGGCTCCCCCGCCCTGATCGACCGCGTCGGCCGGCACCTGGAGCGCCACGGGGTCGCCCTGCCCACGCTCCGGCGCGTCATCTCCGCAGGAGCGCCGGTCCCGGCCCGGACCCTGGCGCGCTTCGCCGAGCGCCTTCCCGCCGGGACTCAGGTCTTCACCCCCTATGGCGCCACCGAGGCCCTGCCGGTCTGCTCCATCGGGAGCGACGAACTCCTCAACGAGACGGTCGCGGGGACCCTGGCGGGCGGCGGCGTCTGCCTGGGCAAGCCCGTGCCAGGCATCCGTCTCGAGATCATCCGCGTCAGCGACGACCCCATCCCCTCCTGGTCCCCCGAACTGGTCCTGTCCCGCGGGGAAACCGGGGAGATCGCGGTCTCGGGCCCGGTAGTGACCCGCCTCTACCGCAACCGGCCCGAAGCCACGGCCCTCGCTAAGATCCCGGATCCAACGGGAGGCTTCTTCCACCGCATGGGGGACCTGGGCCGCCTCGACGAACAGGGACGCGTCTGGTTCTGCGGCCGCAAGAGCCAACGGGTCCGCACCACCGCCGGGACCCTCTATACGATCTGCTGCGAGGCCGTGTTCAACGCCCATCCCCAGGTGTTCCGGACCGCCCTGGTCGGGGTGGAGAGCGGGACGGACATCGAACCGGTCCTCTGCGTGGAGCTCGAGGCCGACGCGGAGTCCGAGCCGCAGGAGCGCATCCGCGCGGAGCTTTTGGCTCTCGGGGCCGCCCGGGAGCACACCCGGGCCGTCCGGACCATCCTCTTCCACCCGCGCTTTCCCGTGGACATCCGCCACAACGCGAAGATCTTCCGGGAAGAGCTCGCCGTCTGGGCCGCGGGCAAGCTCTCATGAAGGCGCTGGTGACGGGCGGCGGCGGCTTCCTCGGGAGCGCCCTCTGCCGCCGCTTGGCCGCGCGCGGGGACTCGGTGCGCAGCTTCTCGCGCAACGAGCATCCCGCGCTGCGCAAAGCGGGCATCGAGCTGGTCCGCGGCGACCTCGCCGACCAGACCGCCGTGGCCGCGGCGGCCAAGGGCTGCGACATCGTCTTCCACGTCGGAGCCAAGGCCGGGATCTGGGGCCCCTACGAGGAATACCACCGGACGAACGTACAAGGCACCGCGAACGTGCTGGACGCCTGCCGGCTCCACGGCATCCGCCGGCTGGTCTACACGAGTTCCCCCAGCGTGGTGTTCAACGGCCGCGACATGGAAGGCGCCGACGAGTCGGCCCGCTACCCCGAGCGCTACGAAGCCCATTACCCCGAGACCAAGGCCGCGGCCGAACGCATGGTCCTGCGCGCCAACGGCCCGGCTCTCGCGGCCGTGGCCCTGCGCCCGCACCTCATCTGGGGACCCGGCGACACCCAACTCCTGCCGCGCCTCATCGCCAGACGCAAGGCGGGGAAGCTGCGCCGGCTGAGCGGCGAGCCCAAGCGGGTGGACACCGTCTACATCGACAATGCCGTGGACGCCCACGTGCTGGCCGGCGACCGGCTCCAGCCCGGCTCCCCCATCGCCGGCAAGGCCTACTTCATAACCAACGGCGAACCCCTGCCTTTGTGGGAGCTGGTCGACCGCCTGCTGGCCGCGGCGGGATTGCCGCCCGTGGCACAGAGCATCTCCCCGCGCCAGGCGTACTGGGCCGGAGCCCTCATGGAGCTCGCGTACGGCTTCCTCATCCCGGGCGAACCGCCCATGACCCGCTTCCTCGCGCGGGAACTGTCCACCGCCCACTGGTTCAACATCCGGGCCGCCGGTCTAGACCTCGGCTACCATCCCAAGGTCTCCATCGACGAAGGCCTCCACCGCCTACGGTGCCAGGGGTCAACTTACTGAACTTACTGAACTTATCGAACCGCAGATACTCCACATGGGTGATGATTCCACTAAGTTCAGTAAGTTGACCCCTGGCACCACAGCGGGCGACACGGCGTATCTGGACATCGAGACCAATTGGGACCGGCAGATAACGGTCATCGGCATCCATCATGAGGTCCGCGGCACGGTCCAACTCGTCCGTCCCCACATCACCCGCGAGGGACTGCTGTCGGCGCTCGAGGGGATAGGACGGATCGTGACCTACGGGGGCGCGACCTTCGACCTCCCCTGCATCCACCGCGCCCTGGGCGTGGACCTCAAGCTCAGGTACATGCATCTTGACCTGCAGTACCCCTGCCGAAAGAAGAACCTCAAGGGCGGCCTCAAACGGGTGGAAGTCCTCCTGGGCATACACCGCGACAGCGAAGGGATGACCGGCCTCGACGCCCTGCGGCTCTGGCAGGAGTACGAGGCGGGGAGCCAGGAAGCCCTGGAAGCCCTGCTCCGCTACAACCGCGACGACATCGAGAACCTCCCCATCATCGAGCGTAAGGTCGCGGCGCACACCCCATAAGGGACGCCCAAGGACCCTGGTCGAGATGGGTCCAAAGCGGCCGGCTGTCAGCCCATTGGCCCCCTCCGGCCGCCGCAGGCTGCGGGTATAATCCACTGTATGAGATCCCGGCGGGGGCCGGCCGCCCCGTTTCTGCTGTCGTTGTGCCTCGCTCAGGCGGTCTCGGCCGCAGTTGTGCTGGCTCCGGTCACGGCGCAAATGGGCGTCGCGCCATTGCCCGTATTGGCGGGCCTGCCCTCGCTCAGTGCCCCCTCATTCAACCCGACCTTGGCGCCGGCTCTCTCGCTCTCCCTGGAAGGCTCCTACCGAACTCTTTCCGCCAGTCTGCTCCAGCCGAGACTGCCTCCGCTCGTTTCGGCCCCCCGCGCGGCTGCGGCACGACCGGCCGCCAGGCCCCAGGCCGCGCCCGCCCTGGCCGCCCGCTCGCTCCCCTGGCTCGCGGCCGTGCCGGGACATACCCTCTCCGGCGATGTGCGCTTCCTCGATTTCCCGTCCCGCTCGCTGGGAGGGACCCGCCGGGTGGCGGTCTACCTGCCGCCGGGCTATGACGGCTCCCGGGACCGCTATCCGGTCCTCTACGTGCAGGACGGGCAGAACGTGTTCGACGCCCGGACCTCCTTCGGGGGCGTCGAATGGGGTATCGACGAGGCCTGCTCGGCGCTCATCGCCTCCGGCCGGATGCGTCCCGCCATCGTCGTGGCCGTCTACAACGGCGGGGAGAAGCGGCTGGACGAGTACACCCCGGTGCCCGACCCGCGGGAAGGCGGCGGCGGAGCCGCCCGCTACGCGGAGTTCCTCATATCCGAGCTCAAGCCCTATATCGACGCCTCGCTGCGCACCCGGCCCGACGCCGGGAACACGGCGGTGCTGGGTTCCTCCTTGGGAGGCCTGCTGGCCCTGCACCTGTCCTTGACGCGGCCGGACGTGTTCGGAGCCGCCGCCGCCCTCTCGCCCTCCTTGTGGTGGGCGGAGGAAGAGATCATCCGGCGCGTGGGCGCCATGTCCCCGCAGGCGCGGGCCCGGCTCTGGCTCGACATGGGCACTCGGGAAGGCGGCGACGAGCAGGGAGCCCGCGAGAATATCCGGCGGCTGCGCGACATGGAGAACGCTCTGAAGAAGCGCGGCTGGAGACCCGGCAACGACCTGGCCGTCTTCGAGGTGCAGGGGGCCGGCCACAACGAGGCCGCCTGGGCCCGCCGCATAGACTACGTACTGGTTTCCCTGTTCTCCCCCGACGGACCCGCCCGCTGAGGCGGCCCTCCCGTTTCGGATTGACCGGGCACCGGTTGTGCGCTAGAATGGGCCTAAGTGGCGAAATCCGAGTCGGGGCAGGCCGCGCGCGGCTACGGGGCCCGGGAAAGCCCGTCCCTGTTCGTATGGGCCCTGCCCGCCGCCCTCCTCGCTGCCGTGGCCCTGCAGGTGAACAAGGCGCAACACGCCGTACCCCGGACCCCGCCCCCCGCCCGTGCCGTCCCGGAGCTCGAAAGATACTCCTCCCTCGCCCTGCCCAACTGCATCGCAGCCGGGAATCGGGCGGGCCTTTCGGAGCGCGGACGGTTCGGGTTCGATCACGACATGCGCCGGACGCTGTCGGTCGATTCCGACGGGCGCACGCTCCTCTCGGAGGCCGTGTTCTCTTGGATCCCCGAGACGGGGGAGCTCCGGCCCGTCAACGCGGCGGCCCGGCGCATCGCGGATTTCCGGACGGCCTGCCGATGATCGCCGCGGGCCGGGACATCCGCGGCTCGGCCCTGGTGGAGATCGTCATCTCGACCTTGGTCGTGGTCATGGCGGTGGCCGCCATCACGGCCGCGCTCCTTTCCGGCTCGGTCCAGGAATCCTCTTCCGAGGCGCGCGAGCAGCTCGCCGTGGCCATGGGACAGCTGCACGAGGAGCTGAAGAACTACGTGAGCGCGGACCTGACGCCGGGCCCGGACGCCCCCGGCGTCGAGGACCCCCCCGACAGCGGGACCCGGACCTGGCGGCTCCCCGGGGACTCCTGCGCCGCCTGCTGGGCGCTCCAGGAGGGCGAGCACGACGTGACCGCCCGCCTGTCCTCCGACCTGACGACGCGCTACGGGGCGACCATGAAATACGTGGTCACGGCCTCGGCGGTCAACGGCCTCGTGACCCGGCAGATGGTGACGCGGGTGCAGTGGGAGGTCCCCAAGTGAGCGCCCGCCGCGCGGAGGCGGCCTTCTCGCTGACCGAGCTCCTGTTCGCGACCCTGCTCTTCTCGGTGATCGCCGCCGGCCTGGCCGGCATCACCTCCCTGGCCTTCCGGGGCCGCTCCCGTCTGGTGACCCGGGCCTCGACGCACGACAGCGCCGTGCTGGTCCGTCGCGCGGTCTCCGCGGCCCTCGACACCGCCACCTACGTCCAGCTCCCCTCCGCGGGGGCGCTCTCCGGCGCGCTGACCGCCTGGGACAACGTGGACTCCGACGGCTCCAGCCCCATCGTCGCCGGCCGGCCGCGGCGCTTCTCCCATCTCTGCGCGGACGCCGGGCAGGAGCGCTTCTATCTCTACGAGGGCGAATATCCGAAGCCGGCCTTCTCTTGCGGGGATTCCCCCGAGGGCGTGGAGCGCATGTTGGTCGCGGGCGGGGCCGGGATGTGGATCATCCCGCGCTTCTACCGTCCCGCCGGCGAGTCCAACCTGGTCCAGTTCGACGTCGGGGTCCGCGCGGACGGGACGGCCGCGGAGGCGGACCGGAGCGCATCCGTGCAGGGCGCGATGGGGATCTCCCATGCCAAAGACTGAGAAGGGCGGCTTCCTCGTCCAGGCCATGATCATGGTGGTGCTGCTGGCCTTGATCGGCACCGGACTGATCCAGATCATCTTCGGACGCCGCATCCTGCTGCGCAAGGCCAACGCGGCGGACGCCTTCCGCCAGCGCGCCTTCGGTATCGAGAGCCAGGTCCGGGCCTGCCTCGACGCCACGGACTTCGGCTACAAGAACTGCAGCCTCGCCGCCGCCCCGACCTGCATCCCCGCCGCGATCGGGGGCAAGAGCGTCACCGTCACGGCGGGCGGCTCCCCCCCCGCCTGCACCCTCAACACCCGCATCGGGGACTGACCGAGCCGCCGCCCCGGCCCCGCGGCTCGCGCGGCTAGCCGTAGAGGGACAGGCCGGCCAGGACCGCGAGAAGCCCGAAGGCGTCCAAGAGCAGCCCGAAGCGCATCATCTCGCGCAGGGGAACGCGGCCGGTTCCGTAGACCAGGGCGTTGGGCGGTGTCGACACCGGCAACAGGAAGCCGAAGCTGGCCGTCATCGTCGCGGCCAGGGCCGGGAATCGGGGCGCCACTCCCGCCGCCTTGGCCAACGCGAGGGCCACGGGCACCGTCACGTTGGCCGAGGCGGTGTTGGACGCCAGCTCGCTGACCACCAGGGCCAGCGCCGAGGCCAGGGCGGCGATGCCCAGCGGAGAGCTCAAGCCCAGCGCCCCGACCACCCAGGCGCCGAGCGTTTCCGCCAGCTTCGTATCGAAGAGCAAGCCCCCCAGGCTCATCCCGGCCCCGAAGAGCAGTATGGTGCCCCAGTCGGCCCGGGCGGCCTGCTGCCAAGAGAGGGTGGGCCTTCCGTCGGAGAGCGGCAGCACGAAGAGCAGCCCGGCCGCCAGCAGGGCGCTCGTGCCCTCCGGCAGTCCCGGCGCGCCCAGCCACAACGCGACCACGACGACGAACGCCAGGGCCGTGTTGAGCTCGCCCCGGCTCCAGGGCCCCATCCGCGCGCGGCGCTCGCGCAGCGCGGTCTCCAGCCGATCCCAGCCCGCGGGCCTCGGGATGCCGTGCGAGAGCACGGCGCCGATGAAGACCAGGGTCGCGGCCGTGATGGGCAGCGCCAGGGCGCACCAGCGGGCGAAGGAGATGTCGACTCCGGCCAGGTTGCGCAGCATGCCGATGCCGATAAGGTTCGGGGGAGTGCCCACCGGCGTGCCCAGACCGCCCACGGAGGCGGCGAAGCTGAGCATGAGGAGCAGCCGGGACTCGAGGCGCGGATCGCGCGCCGGCTCGGGCAGCGTCTCGAGCACCCCGAGCACCACGGGGAGGAGCATCGCGGTCGCGGCGGTGTTCGACACCCACATCGAGATGAGAGCGGCCAGCAGCCCCACGCCGATGAGGAGGCGGCGCGGGCTCGCGTTGACGCAGCGCCAGGAAAGCAGGCGCCCCGCGAGCCGCCGGTCGAGGCCGTGCACCGACATCGACTCGGCGATCCAGAAGGACCCGATGAAGAGGAATATCACGGGGTCGCCGTAGGAGGCCATCACCTTCTTGGCGGGCGCGACTCCGAGGGCGACGCAGAGCGATGAGGCGATCAGCCCGGCGACCGGCAGCGGCAGAGCTTCGGTCATCCACCACCAGACGGTGCAGGCGAGGACGGCGGCCAGGCGGTGCGCCTCGGGCGCCAGGCCGGCGCCCCCCAGGAGCGCGTAGGCCGCACAGCCGATCAATGGTCCGGCAAGGGTCTTGCGCATGGGATCTCGGGGACCTAAGGGCTCGCATCTCCCAGCCGCTTACGGTCATCGGCCAGGGTCCCCGTGGAGAGGAGTTCTCGCGCCGGCTGCCTCCAATCGTGCGATAGGACGGGATTCGACGCCATCCGCTCCAGGGTCTCTCGGTCGGGCGCCAGCAATAAAGCCCGGACGCAGACGGCTAGAGTCAGCCGGGGGTAGGGACGTTCCAGCAACGTGATGGCATCGCCGATCTCGATCGCCCCCTCCGAGATGATCCGATAAAACCATCCCGTCCGGCACTCTTCCTGGACCCGTCGCGCCAAACCTTTGATCCGGTATCTCACGTCGATCGTCGCGCAAGGCTTCCTGGGCTCGGTCACGACGCACCTGACCGAGCCGATCCGGAAGAGGTCGCCGATGCAGACCGTGTCTTCGGTGCAGCCCGCAGAGGTCAGGTTCTCTCCCATGCCGCCCGCGGAGAACTCGATTCCCGGATATCGTGTTCCCCAAACCGCGTAATGCTCCAGCGGATACTGATGCAGCACACGGTTCCTGCCGCCATGGTGCTCCGGATCGGCGACCAGGTCCCCCGCGATGGCGTCAAAGCCGACAGACAAGGCTGCGACCGGGTTGCGCTCGATAGCGCTGAGCACGGACGAGCCCGTCAGGTTCTTGGGGGTTCCGACAAAGAGGTTCTTGACCATGGGCTGCTGCGCTCCTCCGAGCGTTCGTCGCGTCATGACACGACACGACCCGGTCCAGTTCCAGAAGGGTCAGAAGGTCAGCAGTTCCTCGGCCTTGAGCCACATGCCGGCCATGGCCGCCGAGGTGTTCTGGACGGCGCTCCCCTTCTTATAGGCGTCGATGAGCATGTTGTAGGTGGAGCCCGCGTTCAGGAACAGGATGGTCTCGCCGTCGATGGGGACGTCGTTGGAGGTCGTATTGTC
>MGTY01000090.1:20959-54539 GCA_001799695.1 Elusimicrobia bacterium GWA2_69_24 | reverse complement strand
GCCGCTCATCCTGGCCAGCGCCTTCGCCGGGCGCGAGCGCATCCTGGCCGCCTATCGCGAAGCCGTCGAGCGGCAATACCGCCTATTCTCCTTCGGCGATTCCATGCTCATCCTCTGACGCCGCTCATCCGGTCCCGGGGATTAAGTTATTTAAGTTATTTCCTCCCGTTGATGGTCTGCGAGATCGCGGACGCGGTCAATCCCAGATACTCGGCGATAGCTTTGAGCTGATAGCCCTTGGCACAGGCTTGGCGGATGAATTGCCGACGCAGCTGGCAAACTGTCCGCAGGCGCGTGCTGCTCCGAAGCAGCGCGAGCGGCAGATCTCCGAGGGCGGCGCACTCCGCGGCGAGCGAGTCGATGTCCGGCCGGTCGGTATCGATCCCTCGGGGGATCAATTCGTTGTCACCGAAAACCGGGAAACCGCTCAGTTCTCTCATCGACGCTGCCGCTGCTCGGGGGTCATTCATGCCCTCGCGGACGAACCGAGCGTATTCCCCCCTCGCTTTGGTCAAGTCCTCGTTCAGAACTGCTAGAACTGGAGCTGGGTCGACCAGTTCACAGTCATCCAGCCCCAGATAGCGTCGATGGCTCGAATAGGGCCAATCCGCGGGATCGGCGACCAGCCGGGCGCGGAACGGGTTGAGGTGGATATAGCGTGTCGACGCCAAGAGATGGTTATCATCCCGGCAGGCCTGTGAATAGAAGCGTTCTTGGAACACATGCCCGGTGCGTTCGAGACGACCATTGATATACCTGGCATAGCGGTTGAGCAACGACCCCATGATCGCCGAGAGGGATACCAAGGCCGGCTGAATCAGGAGGTGGATGTGATTGGGCATGAGGCAGTAGCCGAAAAGCCGAAAACCCATCGCCTCTTTGCGGGTAGCGAGCGTCTTCAGGAAGAATTCCCAATCCTCTAGGATGTGGAATATCCTATGTCGGGCATTGCCGCGGGCGACCGCATGATAGATAGCGCCTGGGTACTGGAGTCGGAGTTTTCGGGCCATAAGAATGATACGATTGACCCGTCGAATTAGTTCCATTTATCGAGCGCCCTTCCAAACCGGGCCGAATAACTTAAATAACTTAATCCCCGGAACCGTAAGTTGATGGCATTTGAGATCACATCGAAGGACGCGGGGAGCCGGGCTCGGACCGGCATCCTGAGGACGGCGCACGGGGAAGTGGAGACCCCGGTGTTCATGCCGGTGGCCACGCAGGGTTCCGTCAAGGCGCTCTCCTCCGAGGACCTCGCGGCCCTGGGGGTGCAGGCCATCCTGTCCAACTCCTATCACCTGTACCTGCGGCCGGGCGCCGAGCTGGTGGCCCAGGCCGGGGGCCTGCACCGCTTCATGGGTTTCCCGGGCAGCATCCTCACCGATTCCGGCGGCTTCCAGGTCCTGAGCCTGGCCGACCTGCGCAGCATCACCGACGAGAGCGTGACCTTCAAGTCCCACCTCGACGGGTCCATGCACACCCTGACCCCCGAGAGCGTCATCCGGCTGCAGGCCCGGCTGGGCTCGGACATCTGGACAACCCTGGACGAATGCCCCCCCTTCCCCTGCACGGAGGCGGAGGCGGAGCGCGCCCTGGGCCGGACCATGCGCTGGATGGAGGCTTCCGCTCCAGTGTTCAAAGAGGAGAGCGCCAAGCGCGAGGCGCCGGCGCTATTCTTCCCGGTAGTCCAGGGCTCGCTCTATCCCGTCCTGCGGGCCCGCGCCGCCGAGCACGCCGCGGGCCTGGGCGTCGACGGCTTTTCCCTCGGCGGCTACTGCGTGGGCGAGGAGAAGGAGCGCACGTGGTCGGTGCTCGAGGGCATGGTGGAGCATCTGCCCGGGCCCAAGCCGCGCTACCTCATGGGCATGGGCACGCCCGTGGACCTCTGGGAGGCGGTCCGGCTCGGGGTGGACATGCTGGACTGCGTCTGGCCGACGCGGGTGGCGCGCAACGGGCACGCCATCACCGCGGACGGCGGGATCAACATCCAGAACCGGGCGTTCCAGAACGACTTCTCCCCGCTGGACCCGGACTGCGGCTGCATGGCCTGCCGCCGCCATACGCGCGCCTACATCTCGCACCTGCACCGAGCCAAGGAGCTCTCCGCCTACCGCCTCCTGACCCTCCACAACGTGCATTACAGCCTGCAGATCATGCGGCGCATCCGCGCGGCCATCCGCGCGGGGACGTTCATGGAGGAGCGCCGGCGCTTCCTGGAAGCCTTCGCCTCCAAATCAGCTATCATCTCCGCATGAACCTCCTCAACCGGCAGGGCGCGGCCGCGGCATTCCTCTTCGGCCTGCTGGCCTTACTCCTGTACCTGGCCGGCCGGATGCTGGAGCCGTTCTTCAACCCAGCGCTGGCCGCGCTCACCGCCGTGATCGTCTGCTATCCCCTCCACCGCCGGATCATCCGCCTGATGAAGGGTAAGCACCCGACCCTGCAGTCGCTGTTGACCATCGCGCTGGTCACGGTGTTCTTGATCACCCCCCTCCTGTTCATCGTGTCGGCCACGGTCTCGGAGGCCCGCGCGGTGGTCCCGGAGGTCCAAGCCGGGCTCAAGGAAGCGGCGCTCCGGGCGCGCGCCTTCGCCGACGCGCACAGCAACTGGCGCGAGCGCCTGCCCCCGCGGCTGGTGGAGCGTCTGGAGAGCGGGTCCACCGACCTCGAGGCGCGGGTGCAGGGCGCCGCCGAGGGCATCCTGGAATGGGTCGCGGGCTCGGCGGCGGCCCTGGCCCGCGACATCCTGGGCTTCATCATCGACCTGGCCGTCTTCCTGTTCTTCCTGTTCTTCTTCTTCCGAGACGGGGAGTCCATGTACCGGACCCTGAGCGCGCACCTGCCCATGGCGGAGAACGTGCGCCGCCGGGTCGTATCCAAGATCCAAGAGACCGTGATCGGGGTGGTGCGCGGCTCGGTGCTCACCAGCCTGATCCAGGGGCTGTTGGGTATGATCGGCTACTTCTTCGCGGGGACGCGCGCCGCGGTGCTCCTCGGGTGCATGACCGCCCTGGCCGGGTTCATCCCGGGAGTCGGGACGGCGCTGGTCTGGGCGCCGCTCTGCGGCTTCTATCTGCTGACCGGGGCCTTCGGGAAGGCGGTGTTCCTCCTGATATGGGGCGTCCTGCTCGGCGGCGTGGACAACGTCCTGAGGCCCTTCGTGGTGGGCGGCCAGTCCCAGATGTCCTTCTTCTGGCTGACCCTCGCGCTCCTGGGCGGCCTCGCCGTCTTCGGCGTCAAAGGGCTGCTCATCGGCCCCCTGGCCTTCGCTCTGCTCCCGATTTTGCTGGAGCTCTCCCACGGCCACGCGGAGCAAGAGTAGCGCGGCGTCCAGTATTTTGTTAGGATTGGCATGGTTTTATCAGTGAAATCAGAGCCCGCGCCGCGCGCGGACCGGAGACAACGATGAACGCCGCTCAACCGCCTGCCCTGCTCAGTATGGCCCCCCTGCTGTTCATGCTGGTCATCTTCTATTTCCTGCTCATCCGTCCCCAGCAGAAGCAGGCGACGGAGCACAAGAAGATGCTCGAAGCCCTGAAGAAGGGCGACCGCGTCCTGACCAGCGGCGGCCTCTTCGGCACCGTCGTCGCGCTCCGCGGCCCGGAGCTGGAGATCAAGATCGCCGACAACGTGAAGGTGCTGATCGCCCGTTCGGCCGTCACCGCGCTGGCCAACACCGCCGAGCTCGCGTCCGCGCAGCACCAACAGGAGAGTTAGCATCATGAGCAAACTCCAGATGAAATGGGCGGGGGTCGTGGCCTTGACCGCCTTCGCGCTCTTCATGCTGTATCCCACGACCGACTGGTACACCAAGGACGCGGCCCAGCGGGACCGCCTCGAAGCCAGCCGGCTGCGCCCCAAGCACCTCCTCAACCTGGGTCTCGACCTCAAGGGCGGCACGCACCTGCTCATGGAGCTGGAAGTGGAGAAGCTGCCCCCGGGCTCCGACATGATGGAGGCCCTCGGCCGGGCCATGGAGATCATCCGCAATCGCGTGGACCAGCTGGGCATCGCGGAGCCCCTCATCACCCGCCAGGGCGAGCGCTGGATCGTGGTCCAGCTCCCCGGCATCAAGAACTCCCAGATGGCGAAGGAAGTCGTGGGACAGACCGCGCTGCTCGAGTTCCGCATGGTGGACTCCTCGCAGGGCGCCCAGCAGGCCTCGCAGAAGATCTACGAGCTGGGCGACCCCTTCGCGACCGGGACCATCTCCACGGCCGCCGCGGCGCTGCTTCCGAAGGATACCCGCCTCTTCCGGGGCCGCGAGAGCTCCTACTACATCCTCCGGGACACGGTGCCGGTCACCGGCGCCCAGCTGGATTCGGCCCGGGTCGAGACCGGCGGCGACGGACTGCCCATCGTGGCCTTCAAGTTCAAGCCGGACGGGGCCAAGGTGTTCGGCGACCTCACCTCCGCCAACGTGGGCCAGAACATGGCCATCGTCCTCGACGGCGTGGTGCAGTCGGCGCCGGTCATCCGCAGCCCCATCCGGGGCGGCAGCGGCATCATCGAAGGCAACTTCACCATGGAAGAGGCCCGCAAGCTCTCCATCGTGCTCCGCGCCGGCGCCCTGCCCGCGCCCCTGCGCATCATCGAAGAGCGCACGGTGGGGGCGACGCTCGGCGACGATTCGATCCGCCAGGGCCTCACGGCCTGCTGGGTCGGCTGTCTGATCGTCTTCATCTTCATGATCGTCTACTACAAGGTGGGCGGCATCTTCGCGGACGTCGCCATGGTCCTCAACGTCATCTTCACGATGGCGCTCATGGCCTACTTCGGGGCGACCCTGACCCTGCCCGGCATCGCGGGGCTCGCGCTCACGGTGGGCATGGCCATCGACGCCAACGTGCTGATCCTGGAGCGCATGCGCGAGGAGCTGCGCCTGGGCAAGCCCATGCGCATCGCGATGGACGCGGGCTACGACAAGGCCTTCTCGGCCATCCTGGACTCGAACGTGACCACCCTGGTCGCCGCCCTGTTCCTGTTCCAGTTCGGGACCGGGCCGGTCAAGGGCTTCGCCGTCACCCTGACCCTGGGCCTGCTGTGCAGCATGTTCACGGCCATCGTGGCGACGCGGCTCATGTTCCAGGGCTACCTGGCCACGGGCGTCGTGCAGAAGCTGAGCATCTGACTTGGAGACACCCATGCAAACACCTCAACAGCCGCCGGAAGTCCGGTTCACCGAGTTCTTCTCGAAGATACCGGCCGTCCATTGGATCGGGATGCGCCACATCTTCTTCGCGATATCCGGCTTCCTGGTCCTCGGGAGCCTCGCCCTCATCTTGACCCGGGGTCTAAACTACTCCATCGACTTCACGGGCGGCAACGTGGTGCAGGTCAGCTACCAGACCCCCATGGACCTCGCCGGGCTGCGCGGCGACCTGGAGAAGGCGGGTTTCTCCGACGCCACGCCCCAGCACTTCACCGGCACCCAGTCCTTCTCCATCCGCATGAAGGGCGCCGAGAACGCCACGGACGCGGCGGGAGAGCATATCCTGGCCGGGCTCAAGGCCGCGCGGCCGGAGGCCGAGTTCGTCCTGGACAAGAAGGAGTTCGTGGGCCCCGCCGTCGGCCAGCACCTGTTCAAGCAAGCGGTCTTCGCGGTGGTATTCTCCCTGCTGGGGATCATCGTCTACGTGGCCTTCCGCTTCGCCAACCCCGTGTGGGGCATCGCGGGAGTCATGGCCCTCGCGCACGACGTCACCTCCACCTTCGGGCTCTACGCCCTGCTGCAGCTGGAGTTCGACCTGACCGCCGTGGCCGTGGTGCTCACGATCGCGGGCTTCTCCATCAACGACACCATCGTCATCTTCGACCGGCTGCGCGAGAAGATGCGCACGATGCGCTCGGAGTCGTTCGAAGCCGTCGCCAACGCCAGCATCAACGAGACCCTGTCGCGCACCATCATCACCTCGCTGACCGTGTTCATCACCGTGCTCAGCCTGCTGTTCCTGGGCGGCCGGACCATCCACAACTTCGCCGTGGCCCTGACCTTCGGCCTGGTGGTGGGCGCCTACTCCACGATTGCCATCGCCCTGCAGATCGTCCACCAGTGGAACCTCATGCAGGCGGGGCACCCCGCGCACGCTCACGCCCACGCGTCCGAGGCCCCGAAGAAGGACGCGCCGCCGCCGCCGCACGGCGGGCGCAAGAGTCACCGGAGGTAGGCCGCGCTTTCATGAGGAAGATCCGGGACTTCAAGCTGCGCCTCCCGTACAAGGAGATCCGGCGCAAGATCCGCAAGGAGCTGGACCTGGACGCCATGGGGCTCGGAGACCCGCGGTTCCAGATCTTCATCGATTCCGTGCAGGAACGCCTCCACCCGTCGGTCATCTTCGAGTCCTTCGGCCCGGACGCCGACACCGCCGGGCTCTCCCCCCTCCCCGGCCTCGCCCATACCTTGGGCCTGGCCACGCTGGGCGCGGGGAGCACGGACCTCAGCCTCGAGGCGCGCGCCGCGGGCCCGGAGCGCGGCCGCCTGATGGAGCTGGTGTCCGCCGCGGCCATGGAGCGCACCGTGCAGTTCGTCCTGGGCCTGCTCGAGGAAGAGGTGGAGGCCGAGCGCTGCGAGCTGAGTCCCATCCACTACCTGCAGGACCCGGAGCAGGTCCTCACCGTCGTCGAGAAGCTGGAAGGCTCGAAGATCGGGCTGCGCTGCGAGGCCGGACGCTTGCTCCCGGATTCCTCCGCCGCCTTCTGCCTGAGCTGGCTCATGCGCCGGGGCGCGAAGAAGAAGTAGGCCCGGCTTGGACATCCTGCGGGCCGCCGCGCCGGGACTCATCCACTCCTTCATCTCGCTGATCGGCCGCACCTCCCGCGCGCGCTGGGAAGGGCTGGAGCATTTCGAGGCGGCGCGGCAGGGCGGCCAGGGCTTCATCTACGCCTTCTGGCATCAGCGCCAGGCCCTCCTGACCTTCACCCACCGGGACATGCGCCCGGTCCCGGCCGTGCTGGTGAGCCGGAGCCGGGACGGGGAGATCATCGCCGGGGTCATGAGCCGCTTCGGCATCGACGCGGTCCGCGGCTCCTCCTCCCGGGGCGCCTCCGCGGCCACATTGGAGCTCCTGGACATCCTGGCCGCCGGGCGGCCCGCGGGCATCACGCCCGACGGCCCCAAGGGACCGGCCCGCGTCGTGAAGCCGGGAGTCCTGTACCTGGCGCAGAAATCCGGCTGCCCCATCCTGCCCCTGGGATGCTCCGCCAGCCGGCGCATAGAGTTCTCCAGGGCCTGGGATCGCTTCCACGCCCCGCTCCCGTTCGGACGCATCGCCCTGGTCTACGGGCCGCCGCTGCGCGTCGCGCCGGGAGACGACATCGCGGAGCGCGGGTCAGCGCTGAAGGCCGCCCTCGACCGCGTCACGGAGGAGGCCGACCGGCTCGCCGGCTGAACCCCATGGGTCTGCTCATGCTGCTGGCCTATCAGCTGTTCTTCCCGCTGGTCGGGGCCGCGATCCTCCTGCGCATAGCCTTCTCGGGCCGCGGCGCCGCCCTGCGCGAGGGACGCGCCGAACTGCGCCAGCGCCTGGGGCTGCTGAGCGCGGCCGAGTTGGCGCCCCTGGCCGGCGCCCGGGCGCTCTGGTTCCACGCGGCCTCCGTCGGAGAGGTCCAGGCCCTGAAGCCCATCCTCGCCTCCCTGGCCCAGCGCACCGACCGCCCCCGCATCGTGGTGACGACGACCACGGTGGCGGGCCGCGACCGGGCCCGGGCCCTGGAAGGCGTGGACTGCGCGGCGCTGGCGCCCCTCGACTGCTATCCCGCGATCCGCCTCTTCCTCGCGCGGGTCCGCCCGGCCTCCCTCATCCTCATCGAGACCGAGCTCTGGCCCATGACCCTGTGGGCCGCCCGGCGCGGCGGAGTCAGGATCGGGATCGCCAACGGCCGCCTCACGGAGCGGGCCTTCGCCCGCTACCTGTGGCTGCGTCCCCTGCTGCGGCCCCTCCTGGACGGGGTGGAGCGCGCGGCCCTGCAGACGGAGGCGGACCGGGAACGCTATCTGGCCCTCGGGCTGCGTCCCGCGGCCGCGGCCGCGGCGGGGAACGTGAAGTACGACGCGCGCCCCCCCCAGGAGGAGGCCGTGCGCGCCGCCCTGGCGCGCCTCGCCCCGCTGGGCTGGGGACAGGCTCCCTGCTGGGTCGCGGCCAGCAGCCGCCCCGGTGAGGAGGAGATACTCCTGGACGCCCACCGCCTGGCGGCCGGGAGGGTCCCGGGGCTGCGCCTCATCCTGGCGCCGAGGCACCTGGAGCGCTGCAAGGAAGTGGAGGGGCTCATCCGGGAGAAGGGCCTGCGCAGCGTCCGCTGGTCCCAACTGCTCCCGTTCGAGACCGCCCCCGACTGCGTCCTGGTGGACGCGATGGGAGCCCTTTCCTGCCTGTTCTCCGCCGGCCGCGCCGCTTTCGTGGGCGGGACCCTGGTCCCCATCGGGGGGCACAACCTCCTCGAGCCGGCCCTGTCCGCCGTCCCCGTCCTCTTCGGCCCGCACACCGAGTCCATCCGGGTCGTGGCCGAGGTGCTCCTGAAGACCGGCGGCGGCCGCGTGGTGCGCGATGCGGCATCCCTCGCCGCCGCCCTCGCGGAGTGGGCCGGGGACCCGGAAGCGGGGCGCAAGGCGGGCGTCCAGGCCCGCGCCGCGGCCTGGCGCTTCGCCGGGGCTACGGACCGGACCGTGGAGCAGCTGCGCTCCCTGATCTTCCCCTAGGGCTCGTTAAGAGATAAGTGGCGCGAATCATGCCACTTATCTCTTAGCGAGCCCTAATTGGTATAATCCCTTCATTCTCCGTACGCGCGCACGCGTCGCGCGCATAGCGCGGAGAAACGACCCTGGTGCCTCCCAACATACTGGTCATCCGCCTGTCTTCCCTGGGGGACGTGGTGCTCACGGCGCCCGTCTTCAAGAACCTCAAGGCGCATTGGCCGGACGCCCGTATCTGCGTCCTGGTCAAGCCGCAGTTCGCCCCGGTCCTGCAGGCCAACCCCTGCGTGGACGAAGTACTCCCCTTCCGCGGGCTGTTCCAGACCCTCCAGGACATCCGCGCCCGCCGCTTCACTCATCTCCTGGACCTCCACGCCACCCTGCGCACCTTCCTGATCCGGAACCTGGCGGCGGTCCCGAACGTCTCCGTCTACCGCAAGCACGCCCTGGCCCGCAGGCTCTACGTCCTGTTCCGGTGGTCCTCCCCGGCCCTGGCCAAGCACTCCCTGGACCGCTACCTCGAGAGCCTCTCCGCGTGGGGCGTGCCGATCGTCTGCCGCGACCTGGCCCTGGGGGATTACGGTTCGGGGAAAGGGAAGCTCCCGCCGCCCTCTCCGGCGCGGGTGCTCCTGGTGCAGACCTCGTTCTTGGGCGACGCCCTGCTCACTTTGCCCCTCGCGCGCCGGATCAAGCAGCAGATCCCCGGCTGCCGGCTCACGGTGCTGACCCGGCCGGAGACGGTCTCGGTCTTCCGCCGCGACGCTTCCGTAGACGAAGTGCTCGCCGACGACAAACGGGGCGCGCAGGCCGGAGTCTCCGGTCTCTGGGGTCTCGCCCGCGACCTGCGCTCCCGGGGATTCGACCTGGCCTTCGTCGCGCATCGCAGCCTGCGCAGCGCCCTCCTGGTCTGGCTGGCGCGCATCCCGCACCGCGTCGGCTTCTCCTCCAGCGCCGGGGCCTTCCTCTTCCACCAGACCGTGGCCTTCCCCTGGGGGATGCCCGAGGTCGAGCGCAACCTCGCCCTGCTCCTGGCCCTCAAACCCGGCCTGCGCGCGGAGCGCGGGGACGCGCTCTACCTGAAGGGGCCCGCGCCAGCGGCCCCCTCCGGCGACGCTTCCGACGAGGTCGGGCTACGGGAGCGCCTCCGGCGCGAGGGGGTCGAGCCGGGACAGGTCCTCGTGGGCATCCATCCCGGTTCCGTGTGGGAGACCAAGCGCTGGCTCCCCGAGCGGTTCGCGCGCCTGACCGCGCGGCTCACGCGGGAAGCGGGAGCGCGGGTCGTGTTCATCGGCGGCGCGGGAGATCCCCCCCTCGTTGCCGGCATCCTCGCGCTCGCGGGTGTCCCCGCCCTCTCCGGGAGCGGAGAACGACCGCCCTCCGAGGACCGGGCGCCCTTGCGCCCGGCTTTGGACTGGACCGGGAAGACCACGCTGCCGGAGCTCATGCTCCTGGCCAGCCGGCTCGACCTCCTCATCACCAACGATTCCGGGCCCATGCACATCGCGGCGGCCAGCGGGGTCCCGACCATCGCCCTGTTCGGCCCCACGACGCGCGAACTCGGCTTCTTCCCCTACGGGGACGGACATCGGGTCGTGGAAAAGGACCTAGCCTGCCGCCCCTGCGGGCTGCACGGAAGCCGCCGCTGCCCGGAAGGGCATTTCCTCTGTATGCGCCTCATCGGCGTCGACGAGGTCTTCCGCCATGCCCGGGAGTTGCTGGCCGGCAGAGCCGCCTCCTCTCCGCGAGAGGAGAACAGCTGCGCTGCGAGGACGGCGCCCCCTGGGGCGCCGTCATGAGGATACTGCACCTCCTCGACGAGCCCTACGACAGCGGCATCGTGCACTACGCCCTCAAGGCGGCGCAGGGCGCCAACCGCCGCGGGCACGCCTGCTCCGTCTGGGGATTGGAGGGGCGCTATCCCGTCCTGGAGGCCCAGCGCCGGGGGATCCCCACACGGGGCTACTCCCACCCCTGGCTGGACCTGCCCGCGCTGCGCCGGTTCCTGAAGGAGGACGGGACCCAACTGCTGGTCGCGCATACGGGAGCGGGCCACAGCCTGGCGGTGGCCGCGGCCTGGTCCGGCGGCGCGGGGATCCCGGTGATCCGGACGCGAGGCGACGCGCGGCCCCTGCGCCGCCGCCCCGGAGCGGGCCTCCTCTGGAGCCGCACCGCGGGCTTCATCGCGGCCAACCAGGTCATCCTGGACCAGTTCCGGGAGCTGTTCGGCCCGGAGATCCCGGCCGCGGTGGTCTACGAAGGGCGCGAGGACCCGGGACCGGCGCGGCCCCCCGCCAACACGGCGCCGACCGTGGGCATCGTCGCCCGCCTGGACCCGGTGAAAGGGCACTCGGTGTTCCTGGAAGCGGCCGCGGCCGCGGCCCGGACCTGTCCCGAGGCCCGCTTCCTGGTCGTGGGCCGGGAGGAGAACGTGCGCTCCGCCGAACTGCGCGAGCTCGCGCACCGGCTCGGGATCGCCGAACGGACCGATTTCACGGGGGTCGTGCCCGACGCCCTGGAGTACATGCGGCGCTGCCACGTCGGGGTCATCGCCTCGCTCGGCTCCGAGGCGATCTCGCGCGCCGCGGTCGAATGGATGGCCGTGGGACGCCCGCTCGTCTCCACCCGCGTGGGCTGCCTCACGGAATACGTGTTGGAGGGCCGGACCGGACTCCTCGTCCCTCCCGGAGACCCGGCGGCGCTGGGCGCGGCCATGACCGCGCTGCTCCGGGACGTGTTCCTCCGGGAACGGTTGGGGCAGGCCGGACGCCGCCGCTACGAGGAGCAGTTCACGATGGACCGTTTTCTGGAAGAGACGGAAAGGATCTATGCCCGGGCCATTCGACATCCTGCACATCGATAGCGAGCGGGGCTTCCGCGGCGGGGAAAGCCAACTGCTGTACCTGGCCGCGCACCTGCGCGGCCGGGGGTGCGCGAACACCATCGCCTGCCCGGCGGGCTCGGCCCTGGAGACCGAGGCGCGCCGCCAGGGCTTCGCCACCTTGGTCCTGCCGTTCTGGACGGATTTCGACCCGGTCAGCGCCTGGAAGCTGCGGCGCTTCGCCGGGGAAGCCGCCCGCGCCTCGGGGCGGCGGACCATCCTGCACGCCCACACCGGACACGCCGCGGGCATCGCCGCCCTGGCCGCGGCCGACGGCCTCCCCTGGGTCGCGCACCGGCGCGTGGATTTCCCCCTGCGCGGCCCGCTGGGGCGGCTCAAGTACCGTTCCGCGGCCCGGATCGTCGCCGTCTCCGGCAGCATCCGCGCCGTCCTGGAGGCCGCCGGCCTGCCGGCGGCGCGCATCGCGGTCATCCCGGACTGCATCCCCTTGACGGAAGAGGAGGCCCGGACGGCGGGGCTCGCCGCCGGACCGCTGCGCCCCGCCACCGGCGAGGAACGGACCGCCCTGCGCGGGCTCCTGGAGTCGGAGTACGGCATCCCCGCCGAGGCGCCCCTGGTCGGGAACCTGGCGGCCCTGGTCCCGCACAAGGACCAGGCCACGCTCCTGCGCGCGGCCGCGCTCGTCCTGCGCCGGCTGCCGGAGGCGCGCTTCGTCATCCTGGGGGACGGCCCCCTGCGCTCCGAACTCGAGGGGCTCGTGTCGTCCTTGGGGATACGCACCGCGGTGCTGCTGCCCGGACGGCAGCCCGATCCCAAGCCCTGGCTCCGTTCCCTCGATCTCTACGTGCAGTCCTCCTGGGGAGAGGGCATGGGCTCCGTGATCCTGGAAGCCATGGCCTGCCGCATCCCCGTGGCCGCGACCCGCGCCGGCGGCATCCCCGAGGTCGTGACGGACGGGACCTCCGGCCGTCTGGCTCCGCCGCGGGACCCGCAGGCCCTGGCGGAGACCATCCTCGACTCGCTGCAGGACGGCCCGGCCGCCCGGCGCCGGGCCCAGGCCGCCGGCGAAGCGCTGGAACGCTTCGGCCTGGCCCGCCTCGGCGACGAGATGTTCAAGGTGTACGAAGAGGCAGCGGGATGAACCTGAGCGTCATCGTGATCACCCGGGACGAGGAACATAACTTGGCCGCCTGCCTGGAGAGCGTGCGGGGACTGGACCCGGAGATCGTGGTGCTGGACAACGCCTCGACGGACCGGACGGTCGAGATCGCGCGCCGCTACACCCCGCTCGTATCCGGCCACCCGTTCCGCGATTTCGCATCGCAGAAGCAGGCCGCCCTCGACCGGGCGACCCGGGAATGGGTGCTCTCCATCGACGCCGACGAGCGCGTGAGCCCAGCCCTGGCCGAGGAACTCCGCGTCCTGCTCGCGTCGCCGGCCGCGGCCGCGCCGTCGGCCTCGGGCTACGAGATCCCCTTCGAGGTCGAATTCATGGGACGCAAGCTCCGCTTCGGCGGCCTGGGCCGGGAACGCCACCTGCGCCTGTTCCGCCGGGCCGCCGGCGCCTTCCGCGGGGACTTCGTGCACGAAAGCGTCGCGGTGCGCGGGAGCGTCGGGCGCCTGCGCCAGCCCATCCGGCACATCCCCTATCGGGACCTGGACGAATACCTGGCCAAGATGCGCGTCTACACCGGCCGGGCGGCCCGCAAGCGCTGGGAGCAGGGACGCCGCTTCCACGCCGGACATCTGCTGCTCCCCCTATGGGAGTTCTTCGCCCGCGCCGTGCTCAAGCTGGGGGTCTTGGACGGCACCCCCGGCATCGTTTGGGCCGGCCTGTCCGCCTTTCACACCTGGGTCAAGTACCTCAAGCTCCGGGAGCTCGGGAGCGGCGCGCGGGAGGGGTCCCGGTGACGGGAGCGCTCTGGGCCGCGCTGGCGGCGGGCGCCGCCGCGGCGGCCTCCGCGCGCTGGAACTGGTGGCGCCCGAAAGCCCCCGGCGTCCCGATCCTCATGTACCACATGGTCGGAGACCCCGCCCCCGGGAGCGTGCACCCCAAGCTCTGGGTCCGCGTCGCCGACTTCCGCTGGCAGCTGCGCCACCTGCTGGACTCCGGCCGCACCCCGCTGTTCTTCTCCGAACTGCAGGCCGTCCTCGAGGGGAAAGCGCCGCTCCCCCCCCGGCCCGTGCTGGTCACATTCGACGACGGGACCGCGGACGTATTCGAGAAGGCCTTCCCGGTGCTGCGCGAGCTCGGGGTCAAGGCCAACGTGTTCCTCGTGTGCGGCGCGGTGGGCAAGCACACGGCCTGGGAGGACCCGTCCCGGCACCCCTGGCAGAGGCTCATGGATTGGGAGCAGGTCCGAGCCCTGCGCGACTCGGGTCTGGTCGAGTTCGGCTCCCACTCGATGACCCACCCCGACCTGGCGGCGCTCCCGGAGGAGGAGGTCTTCTGGCAGGCCGCCGAATCCAAGAGTCGGCTGGAGGCGCGGCTGGAACGGCCCGTGCCGGCGTTCGCTTATCCCTACGGGTCCGGCGCCCGCGCGGAAGCGGTGCGGGCACAGGTGCGCAAGGCCGGCTACCGTTTCGACTGCGGCATCCGCCAGGGGATCTGCCCCTGGCCCTGGGACCCGGAGGGCGCCGCCATGCCGCGCCTCCTCGTGCGCGGCGATGACTTCCGCCTCGATTTCCGGCTCAACCTCTCCCGCGGGCGAGCCCGGCTGTGACGGCACCCCGCCGGATGCTCTGCATCATGCTGCGCCGCATCGGGGACGTGCTCCTCACGCTGCCCGCCGTGCGGTCGCTGCGCTCGCGGTTCCCGGAGGCCGAGATCGATTTCCTGGTCGAACCTCCCGCCCATGAACTCCTGGCCGGGAATCCCGACATCACCCGCCTCATCGTGCTCGGATCCAAAGGTCCCGCAAATCTCGTATACTTGGTCCGCCGACTCCGCGCCCAGCGTTACGATTGGGTCGTCGATTTCATGGGGAACCCGCGCACCGCGATCTTCAGTTTCCTGAGCGGAGCCGCCCTCCGCGCCGGCCCGGCCCGCGTCTCCCACCGCTGGGCCTACACCCATCTCCTGCGCCAGCCCGAGGTCCCCTGCTACAGCGCCCTCGAGAAGATCCGGACCCTGCGCGGCCTGGGGCTCGAGCCGGACGAGCGGGACTTCCTGCCGCGCATCGCCCCCCAGGCCGTGGACCGGGACTTCGCCGCCGCCGCGCTCCGGGGGCTGGGACTCGAGCCCGGCCGGCCGCTCATCGCCTTCGCGCCGGCCTCCCGGCGCATCACCCGCCAGTGGCCCGAGCGGCATTACGCGGAGCTCGGCCGGCTCCTGCGCGACCGCCGCGGGGCGGAGCTCCTCATCTTGTGGGGACGCGGCGAGGAGGCCGTCGCCCGGAGCGTCCAGGGCGGCATCGGCTCACGCGCCTATCTCTCGCCCGAGACCAAGGACCTCCGCCGACTCGCCGGACTCATCGCCTCCTGCCGCATGCTGGTGACCAACTGCAGCGGCCCCAAGCACATCGCGGTGGCGCTGTCGGTGCCGACCCTCACCATCCACTCTTCCAGCGACCCCCGGGCCTGGACGCCTCCCGGGATCCCCCTCCACGCCTTCATCCGCAAGGAGGACCTGCACTGCATCGGCTGCCGGCTCAACGAGTGCCCCTACGCCCTGGAATGCCTCCGGGACCTCCCCGCGGCGGAGGTCTTCGCCGCCGCCGAGCGCCTGTTGGCGGCAACGGAGCCGGGTGGCCCGGCCGGAGGGCCGGTATGACTCCCCGCCTCCTGCGGGACCGGCTCCGCGCCGGCTTCGCGGGCCGGCTCCTGCTGTGGGCCGCCTCCATCGGCTACAGCGCCGTCATCCTGGCGCGCCACCTGCTCTACCTCTCCCGGCTTCTGCCGACCAAGCATCTCCCGGTCCGCGTGGTCTGCATCGGCAACATCACGACCGGCGGGACGGGGAAGACCACGGCCGTCATGCTCGCGGCCGCGACCCTCTGCCGGAAGGGGATCAAGGTCGCGGTCCTGAGCCGCGGCTACGGGCGCCGGAAGAAGTCCAAGGAGATCCAGGTCCTGCTCGACCCCAAGGAGATCACCTGGCAGGAGACCGGAGACGAGCCCTGGATGATGCACCAGACCCTCAAGAAGCTCGCGGTCCCCATCGTGATCTCCTCCGACCGCTTCGCCGCCGGGCAGACCGCGGTCGCCTATTATGCCCCGGACCTCATCCTCCTCGATGACGGCTTCCAGCACCTGCGCCTGCACCGCGACTTCGACGTGGTCCTCATCAGCGCCCTGGATCCTTTCGGGGGCGATAAGCTCCTCCCCGCCGGGAACCTCCGCGAACCCCCCGCGGCCCTGCGCCGGGCGGACCTCGCCATCCTGACGCACACCGACCAGGTCACCCCCGCAGCCCTGCAGGAGACCCGGGAACGCATCCTGGCCCTGAATCCGGGACTCCGGGTGTTCGAGGCGGTGCACGCCCCGGATTTCTTCCTGGACCTCAAGACCGAGGAACACCGCCCCCTGGGCCACCTGAAGGACAAGCCCGCGTCCTCCTTCTGCGCCCTGGGCGACCCCCGCCCCTTCGAAGCCCAGCTGCGGGGCCTCGGCGCGAAGCTCGCCCAATCCTGGCGCTTCCAGGACCACCACCCCTACACAGAGGAAGAGCTGCGCTCCATAGACAACGTGCGCAACGGCGCTTCTTTGGTCACCACCATGAAGGACTTCGTCCGCTTCCCCCCCGGCTGGCGGGAGCTGCTCACCGGAGAAGTTCTGGCCCTGACCGTCAAGATGGAGCTGGTGAAGGGAGCGGAGGAATGGGAATCCGCCCTCACGGGGATGCCGGCCGCTTCCGAGCCGTCCGAGACTCCCCAATGACGAAGCGGCGGTCCCCCGCGATATTCCTGGACCGCGACGGCACGGTCATCCACGACCGGCCCGGGTTCTACCTCAAACGGCCGGAGCAGGTCCGGGTCTACCGCGCGGCCCCGGCGGGGCTGCGGCTGCTGCGGCGGGCGGGCTATCGCCTCGTCCTCGTGTCCAACCAGTCCGGGATCGGCCGCGGCTTCTTCGACCGGGCGGGGCTGGCCCGCATCCACCGGCGCCTCCGGCTCAAGCTGCGGGAACAGGGCGCGGGCCTGGACGCCTTCTACTTCTGCCCCCATCATCCCGACGACGGCTGCTCCTGCCGCAAGCCCGCGCCGGCCCTCGTGCGGCGGGCCGTCCGGGAGCTCGGGCTGACCCTCAAGGGCTCGTTCCTGGTGGGCGACAAGCAGTCCGACCTCGAGCTCGGACGCCGGGTCGGGATCCCCTCCATCCTGGTCAAGACCGGGCACGGCCGGGCGCAGCTATCCCGTTACGGCCGCGGCTTGAAGGCGGACCACGTGGCCAAGGACCTGCTCGCCGCGGCGCGCTGGATCGTCCGCCAGACCGCCCCTGCCCTCCTGCTCGCGGCCGCGTTCGCGGCGCGCGGCGCTGCGCAGGGCGTCCCGGCGCCCATCAGCACGGCCACGGTCGCCGCCCCTTTCGACCTCGTCCGGGGGACCCTGCCGGTCTCGGCCCTGGCCAGACCGGTATCCTGGTTCCCCGAGAAGCTCGATTTCGAGGTCAAGTGGGGACTCATCTCCATGGGCTTTTCGGACATGGCGGTGGAGGAGATCGTGGATTTCAACGGGCGCCCCGCCTACCACGTGGTCTCGAAGGCCTGGTCCGGAGGGTTCGCCGACACCTTCTACAAGGTCCGGGACCAGAACGAATCGTGGATCGACGCCGAGGATTTCCGCTCCCTGGGCTATTCCAAGAAACTCCGGGAAGGCAGCTTCTTCCGGGACGAATGGGTGCTCTACGATTACCCCGCCAAGGCCTGGGTCTCCAAGCGGCTGAACAAGAGCGGCGAGGCCTCCTTCGGTTCCGGAGAGGTCCCCGGCCCGGTGCAGGACGTGCTTTCCAGCCTCTACTATATCCGGGGGAAGACCCTCCAGATAGGGGACGAGGTCGTCATAGACGTGAATACCATGGAGAACTGGCCGTTCGTCCTCAAGGTCATCAAGAAGGAGACGATCAAGGTCCCGGCCGGGAAGTTCAACACCATCCTGGTCGAGCCCTTCATGCGCAAGGAAGGGATCTTCATCCAGAAAGGCAAGCGTTTGCGGGTCTGGGTCACCGACGATGAGCGGCACTATCCGGTTATGATGAAGGTGGAGATCATCTTCGGGAACATCACCGCGGTCCTGCTCCGGAAACCGAATTGAATTTTGATACACTTTTGCAGGACTTTTCCCATGAACACTACAATGATACCGACCCGTAGACTGACCTCGCTGCTCGAGAAGTTCCCGCGCAAGCGCGTCCTGGTCCTCGGCGACCTGATGCTCGACCACTTCATCCGGGGCAGCGTGCGCCGCATCTCCCCGGAGGCGCCGGTCCCCGTGGTCAAGGTGTGCGAAGAGACCCACATGCCCGGAGGCGCCGGTAACGTCTGCAGCAACCTCTGCGCCCTGGGCGCCTCGGTCTCCTTGTTCAGCGTGGTGGGAGACGACGCCCCGGGACGCCAGCTCCTCGACGACCTGGGCCGGCGCGGCATCGACGTCTCGGGAGTGGTCATGGACCCGACCCGGGTCACGACGCAGAAGTCCCGCATCGTGGCGGAGCACCAGCAGGTCGTGCGCGTGGACCGCGAGACCCCTTCCCATCTGTCGGCCCAGACCCAGTCCACGCTCTTGCGGCTCCTGCGCTCGGCGCTCCAGACCGCGCACGCGCTGGTCATCTCGGACTACGGCAAGGGCATCGTCACCCCCGCCGTCGTGCGCAAGGCGCTGCAATCGGCGCACCACTGGCGCCGCCCCGTCATCGTCGACCCCAAGGTCGAGCACTTCCGGAGCTACCGCGGCGTGGACTGCATCACGCCCAACACCCTCGAGGCCTGGGGCGGCATGCGCCTGATCCCCACGGAAGGCGAAGAGGCCATCCGCAGCCTCGGCCGCCGCATCTTGAAGGCGCTCCGCGTCCGCTCGGTGCTCATCACCCGGGGCGAGAAGGGGATGACGCTCTTCGAAGCCGGGAACCCCTGCCGCATCCATCACATCCCCACCCAGGCCCGGGAAGTCTTCGACGTGACCGGCGCCGGCGACACGGTGGTCAGCGCCATGGCCCTCGCGCTCGCCTGCGGCAGCCGGCTCCAGGAAGCCGCCGTCCTGGCCAACCTGGCCGCGGGCATCGTGGTGGGCAAGCTCGGCACGGCGACGGCCAGCGTGCCGGAGCTCCGGCGGTCTTTGGGGAGGTCCGCCCGTTGATCCTCCGGCACGCTTCCCGGACGCTCATCGTCATCCCGGCCCGGCTGGGGTCCACCCGGCTCCCGGCCAAGGTGCTCAAGCCGCTGGCCGGCGTCCCGGTCGTGGAATGGGTCCGCCGCGCCGCCCTGAAGGCGGACTGCGGCAAGGTGGTCGTGGCCGTCGACCACGCCGGCGTCGCGGAAGCGGTGCGGCGCCAGGGGGGCTGGGCCGTCATGACCTCCACGCGCTGCGCCTCGGGTTCCGACCGGGTCGCCGAAGCCGCCCGGGCCGTCGAGGGGGGTGGGCCGCGCTTCCGCTGGGTCATCAACCTCCAGGGCGATGAACCCTTCATCCGCCCCGCGACCATACGGGCGGTCCTGAGCCGGCTGACCGGCGCGGACAGGCCGCGCGCCGACATCGCGACCGCGGTGGTCCCGCTGCCCCCGGGCGGGGCCCGGGACCCGAACGTGGTCAAGGCCGTGGTCGGGCGCGACGGACGCTGCCTCTATTTCTCCCGCAGCCCCGTGCCGTTCGCCCGCGACGGGAACGGCCTCCCGCTCCTGCAGCACATCGGGATCTACGGCTACCGGCGGGACGCTTTGGACCGCTTCGTGCGGCTCCCCCCCTCTCCGCTGGAGCGCTGCGAGCAGCTCGAGCAGCTCCGGGCCTTGGAAGCGGGGATGACCATCGCGGCGGCCCGGGTACGGGACCGCAGTCTCTCGATCGACACGCAGGCCGACCTCCGGCGCGCCGTCCGTCTATGCCGCGGATTGAAGCCATAGGAGCCAACAGAATGCCCAAATTCGTGTTCGTGACCGGCGGGGTCGTGAGCTCACTCGGGAAGGGGATCACGGCGGCGTCTTTGGGAAAGCTCCTGCAGAGCCGGGGGCTCAAGGTCACCTGCCTCAAATGCGACCCCTACATCAACGTGGACCCCGGGACCATGAACCCCTACCAGCACGGCGAGGTGTTCGTGACCGAGGACGGCGCGGAGACGGACCTCGACCTCGGCCACTACGAGCGCTTCCTCAATGTCGACCTCCACCGGCCCAACAATTTCACCGCCGGGCAGGTCTACGAGACGGTCATCGGCAAGGAGCGCCGCGGCGAGTTCCTGGGCAGCACGGTCCAGGTCATCCCCCACATCACCGACGAGATCAAGCAGCGCTTCCGCGTGGTCGGGAAAGGGCACGACATCGTCATCATCGAGATCGGCGGCACCGTCGGCGACATCGAGAGCCTGCCCTTCCTGGAGGCCGCCCGCCAGCTCGGGCTCGACGTCGGGAAGGACAGCGTCGTCTACATCCACGTCACCCTCGTCCCCTACATCAAGGCATCCGAGGAGCTCAAGACCAAGCCGACCCAGCACTCGGTCGGGAAGCTGCGCGAGATCGGGATCAACCCCGACATCATCGTCTGCCGCTCCGAGAAGACGCTGTCCCCGGAGCTCAAGGCCAAGATCGCGATGTTCTGCAGCGTGCACCGGGAGGCGGTCATCGACGCCTCGGACGTCCCCACCATCTACCAGGTCCCCCTGATGTTCGAGCGCCAGGGCCTCGACGAGCAGGTCCTCATGCTCCTGCGCGAGCGGGCGCCGGCGCGCAGCTTCGACAAGTGGCGCAAGCTCGTGCACCGCATCGACGCGGCCAAGGAGGAGGTGGTCATCTCCCTGACCGGGAAGTACACCGTGGTCAAGGACGCCTACAAGTCGGTCCACGAGGCGCTCATCCACGGCGGCCTGGCCAACGACGTGAAGATCCGGCTCCGCTACGTCGACACGACCGCCCCGGATATCGACGCGCTCATCATGGACAGCGACGGGATCCTGGTGCCCGGCGGCTTCGGCGAGCGGGGCATCGAGGGGAAGCTGCGCGCGATCCAGCTGGCGCGGGAGAACGGGATCCCGTTCTTCGGCCTCTGCCTGGGAATGCAGATGGCGGTCATCGAGTTCTCCCGCAACGTCCTGAAGCTCGCGAACGCCAACTCCACCGAATTCGACCCCAAGACGCGCTACCCCGTGATCGACCTGCTCCCGGAGCAGCGCGGGGTGACCGACAAGGGCGCCACCATGCGGCTGGGCAGCTACCCCTGCACCCTCAAGAAGGGCTCTCTGGCGCAGGCCGCCTACCAGGTCAACGTGGTCCACGAACGGCACCGCCACCGCTTCGAGTTCAACAACAAGTTCCGCAAGCTCATCGAGGATTCGGGGCTGCAGATCTCGGGGACCTACGCCCCGAAGGGCCTGGCGGAGATCGTCGAGCTGCGCGGACATCCCTGGTTCCTGGCCACGCAGTTCCACCCGGAGTTCAAGTCGCGGCCCGAGGATCCGCACGCGCTGTTCACGGACTTCATCGCGGCGGCGCGCGAACGGGCCCGCACCCGGAAGACCCCCGCGGCGGAGACCATGAATGCCCGGCCCTGAGTCCCGGGCCGCCATCCCCGTGCGGATCGGCTCGTTCACGGTCTCCAACCAGTCCCCGGCGTTCTTCATCGCGGGGCCGTGCATCCTGGAGTCCCCCGCCCTCCTGGAGCGGGTCGGGCGCGAGCTCAAGCGGATCTTCTCCCGCTGCGGGGCGAGGTGGGCGCTGAAGTGCAGCTTCGACAAGGCCAACCGCTCCTCGGCCGGGTCCTTCCGCGGCCCGGGCCTGGCGCGCGCCCTCGAGGTCTTCGCGCGGGTCAAGGCGGACCTGGGCGTCCCGTTCCTGACCGACATCCACGAGCCCGGACAGGCCGCCGCCGCCGCGCGCGTGGCGGACGTGCTGCAGATCCCGGCCTTCCTCTGCCGGCAGACCGACCTCCTGCTCGCGGCGGGACGGACGGGCAAGGTCGTCAACATCAAGAAGGGGCAGTTCCTCTCCCCCTGGGACGTCGCGCAGGCCGTCGCGAAGGTGGAATCCACCGGCAACCGCCGCATCCTGCTCACGGAACGCGGCTCCTCCTTCGGCTACGCCAACCTCGTGGTGGACATGCGCTCCCTCCGGATCATGGCCCGCACCGGCTATCCCGTGGTCTTCGACGCGACCCACTCCTGCCAGCTGCCCGGTTCGCTGGGGACGCAGACCGGAGGCGACCGAAGCTTCGCCGCCCCGCTGTCCCGCGCCGCGGCGGCCGTGGGCGTGGCGGGGGTCTTCTTCGAGACCCATCCCAATCCGCCCCGCGCCCGATCCGACGCCGCCAACACCATCTACTTGCGGGACGCCGCGGCCATGGTCCGGGACATCCAGGCCATCGACCGCCTCGTAAAGGGCTCAAGGAGCGTACAGCGATGAAGTGTCAGAACTGCTCGCAGGAGAACAAGCTCAACGCCAAGGCCTGCAAGAAATGCGGCCGCGACCTCGCGGTGCCGCCCTCCTGGTTCCCGGATTGGCGCTGGCACGCGCGGACCCTCGGGATCATCTACGCCTGCCTCGTCGTGTTCTATTTCGTCACGACCTTCGCGCTCCGCCAGCTTCCCAAGCCCTATCACATCCGCGACATCCCCGAGGACCTGACCCCCTGGCTAAAGAGATAGCCCGCTCCCTCGCTTTGCTCCTACTCCTCCTCGGGGCCGCCGCCTGCCGGCCGTCCGCGACGGCGCCCGACGCCGAGACCCAGCAGGTCCTGGAAGGCTTCACGATGACGCAGACGACCAAAGGCTCCCGGCAGTGGGAGATCCGCTCGCCCGAGGCCCGGGTGACCCTGCGCGGGGAATCCCTGCTGGCGACGCCCGAGATCCGCTTCTTCCGCAACGACCGGCACGTCTCCACCGCCAAGTCGAAGACCGCGTCCATCCACGCGCAGACCGGGGCGGTGCGCCTGCAGGACGAGGTCGTCATCGTCTCCGTGGACCAGAAGGCCGTCCTGCGCACCCAGCGGCTCGACTACACCCCCGAGGACCAGAAGTTCCGGACCGACGAACCCCTTACCATCGAACGCCCCGGGGTCCGCATCCGCGGCAAGGGGCTGGTCGCCGACGCGGGGCTCTCCGACGTCACGCTCTACCATCAGGAGACCTCCATCGTCCGATGACCGCGTTCCTCCCGCTCCTGCTGGCCGCTTTCCTGACCCCGCTGCGGGCCGAACCCGCGCTCCTATCCTCCGCTCAGGAGCCCTCCCGGGAAGGGCTCATCGGCTCCGTGGTGCGCAGCCGCCGCTGGAACCTGCGGCAGAACCCCACCCCGGTCGAGGAGCTGGAGGGCGACGTCGTCTACAAGGCCCCCGGCAGGATGCTGCGCGCCGACTGGGCCCTGTATGACCACGCCTCCGAGGAGATCACCGCCCGGGGGAACCTGCGGGCGGAGGAATCCCTGCGGGACGGGAACCAGGTCGGCCTCTCCGCCGATCACGGCAGCCACAACCGGAAGACGGGGCGCGGCCAGGTGCAGGGACGCAACGCGGAGGACCCGGTCGAGTTCTTCCTGCGCGCCGGCCCGGAAGGTCCCCAGATCGGCGATGGGCAGGCCCGCCTGCTCCGCTGGGACCTTCGGCAGAAGACCGTGACAGCCGAAGGCGACCTCCTTTTCGCGCAGGACCGCGGCCAGGCCCGGGCCGAGACCGCCGTCTACGACCACAACGAGGGCTCCCTCTCACTTTCCGGCCGCCGCCCGACCCTGTCCGCCCGCGGGGACGACCGCTCCGGCGCGCACTGGTCCGCCGCCCCCTCCGCGGAAGGTGGACGGACCCGCCCCGGGGACGGCGGCCCCTGGGCCGCCGCAGTCCAGGCCGACCGCATCGCGGCCTGGCAGCTCGCCCCCGACCGGGTCCGCGTCGTGGCCCGCGGCGGGACCGAGGGCTGGCTGTATTTCCCGTCCCAGCAGGGGCGCCTCCCGAGGAAACGCTGATGGAACTCCGCGTGGACGCCATCGTCAAGAACTACGGCCAGCGGCAGGTGGTCAAGGGAGTCTCCCTGCGCGTCCGCTCCGGGGAGATCGTCGGCCTCCTGGGGCCCAACGGCGCCGGCAAGACCACCACCTTCTACAGCGTGGTCGGCTTCGTGAGGCCCGACGGGGGCAGCATCCGGATCGACGAGGACGACGTGACCGCGGAACCCATGTACCGGCGCTCCCGCAAAGGCATCGGCTACCTGGCCCAGGAGCCCACGGTCTTCCGCGGGCTGACCGTAGAGGAGAATCTGCGCGCCATCCTGGAGCGCTCGCTCCCGTCCAAACTCGAGCAGATGCGGCGGGTCAAGGAACTCCTCGAGGAGTTCGGCCTGTGGAAGCTGCGCGGCCAGAAGGCCTGGACGCTCTCCGGCGGCGAGAAGCGCCGCCTGGAGGTGGCCCGAGCCATGATCCAGGACCCCAAGATCATCCTCCTCGACGAACCTTTCGTGGGGATCGACCCCATCACGGTCGGGGAGCTCAAGGACACCATCTTCAAGCTGCGCCAGCGCGGCATCGGCTTCCTCATCACCGACCACAACGTCCGGGAGACCCTGCCCATCATCGACCGGGCCTACCTCATCTTCGACGGGATGATCCTGCTCGAAGGCACTTCCCAGCAGCTCATCGAAGACCCCAAGGCCCGGGAAATCTATCTGGGGAAGGACTTCAAGATCTGATCCCCCTCCTGCTGATCCTGTCCTTCGCGGCGGCGGGGACGGCGCTTTACGGCTACGACTTCGGGCACAGCTTCAACCACCATTTCTACCTCCCCTGGGTCCTCTCGCGCCTGGACCCTTCCCTCTATCCGGGGGATCCCGTGATCGCGTCGACCTCCGGCGCGCCCACCTTCTTCTGGCACGCCTTCGCCGGACTCGGGCAGGTCTTCGGCGTCCGGCGCACCGCCTTCCTCCTCTGGTTCGTGGGCCGGGCCGCGGCGGGCTGGGCCACCTGGAAGACCGCCCGACTCCTCGGAGCCGGCCGCGGCGGAGCCGCTCTGGCCCTGGCGCTGGTCCTCGCCTCGCGCCACCTCTTCCTCGCCTCGACCTTGGCCGGCGACCCGCTCTTCAAAGCCGATCTCGACCAGACCAGCTTCATCTGGCCCTTCGCCCTCTGCGCGGTCGCCGCCTGGCTGGCCGGCCGGAAGCTCCCATCAGCCGCGGGTCTGGGACTCCTGGCTAACCTGAACCCGCTGGTCGCCGGACTGACCTTCGGCTGGCTCTGCCTCGCCGAGCTCATCGCACAGCGCCGGCCGACCAAGGACCTCGCGGCCGCCGCGCTGGTCTTCCTCGCCGGCGCCCTGCCCCTGCTCCTGCGCCTGTTGGCCCACCCCCCCTCCGGCGACCCCGCCCTGATGGCCGATTGCGCGCCCCTGACTTATCTGGCCTGGCGCTGGCCCGCGGAACGCTGGCTGGAGGCCGCGTGCGCGCTCGCCCTCACCGTCGCGGCGCTCATCCGGCACCCCGACGCGAAGCGGCTCACCCCCCTCGCGATATCGGCACTGACGCTCTGGAGCCTCCAGGCCCTGCTCGGCCCCATCTTCCCGCGCCTGCTGGCCCTGCAGTTCTTCCGCCTCGACGTCGCCCTCACCTGGCTCGGCGCTGTCGCGGCCGCCGCGCTCCTGTGGCCCCGACTGGGACGAGACGAGCCCGCCCAAGCGCTTCCGGCGCTGGCGGCGGTATGGGGCTTCGCCTGCGGGACCGCCTCCCCCCTGCTCGCGGCCTGGGCCGCGGCCCTGCTCCTGTTCGGACGCACCCCGCGCACCTTGACCCTCATGGGGACGGCCGGGGCGGTCTACGGGGCGGCCGCGCTGTTCCTGCCGCAAACCTGGTTCCCGCTGAGCATGCCGCCCGCGGCGGCCGCGGGAACCTGCCTGCTGGCGATACTCGCCGGGGTCTCCCCCCGCCTGCCGGCCGGCCCGGGGTTCGGCCGCCTCTGCGGAAGGCTGGGGCTCCCGGCCGTGCTGGTCCTGGCCTTCCTGCCCATGGGCGGAGCGGTCCCTATCCACATCCGGGAGACACGCACCGCGGTCGCCGACCGGACCCCGGACCCGTTCGACCTCTGGGTGCGCGATACGCCCAAGGAAGCCCGGTTCGCGGCGCACCCGGCCTCCTCCGGCCTGCGCCTGCGCTCGCGGCGCCCGGTCTACGCGGAATGGAGCGATTTCGCGGTGGCTCTATGGGACCGGCGGGAGGCGGCGGCGTGGAAGGGACGCATGGAAGCCCTGGGACTGCGCTGGGCGGATTTCCGGGAGCGGCACGCCGCCCAGGAACGCGCCTGGGACCGCGCCTACCTCCAGCGCCTGCCGTCGCCCGAAGCTTCCGATTTCCCCGTATGGTCCGCCGAAGACGCCCGCCGTCTCGCCGGCATCGGCGGCTCCACATTCCTCCTGGTCCCGAGCTCGCTTTCGCTCGCCCGCGAACCCGCGTTCCAGGACGCCGGACTCACCGTCTACCGAACTCCCTAGTGGAGTGATTCCAACGCTTCTTTACATTCGAAAAGCCGTCATACCGGCGCCAGCCGGTATCCAGACGACAAACCACTGGACCCCGGCCTTCGCCGGGGTGACGGCAGGCCGCTGGACCCCCGGCTTTCGCCGGGGTGACGAATGCAATTGGACTAGCGGGAGGAGAAAGGCCGGGTCCAGAGCACGAGTGCGGGCAGCAGGGTCAATGAGGACACGAAGGCCACCGCCATGGCCAGGCCGATCAGCAGCCCGAACATGACCGTGGGCATGAACTTGGATAGGGCGAGGATCGCGAAGCCCGCCGCGATGGTCAGGCAGGTGTAGAAGATCGGGTTGCCGATGGTGGTGTGGCAGGTCTCCATGGCGCGCAGGTAGTCCCCGTCCCGCCGGATCTCGATCTCGAAGCGGTAGAGGTACTGGATGGTGTTGTTGACGGCGATGCCCATGGCGATGGCGACGATGGTGATGGTCATGACGTCGAGCGGGATGCCGGCGGACTGTGCCCGGGCACAGTCGCCCAGAAGGTTCGGGCTAGCCGTCATACCGGCGCCAGCCGGTATCCAGACGACAAACCACTGGACCCCGGCCTTCGCCGGGGTGACGGCAGGCCGCTGGACCCCCGGCTTTCGCCGGGGTAACGAATGCAATTGGACTAGCGGGAGGAGAAAGGCCGGGTCCAGAGCACGAGTGCGGGCAGCAGGGTCAATGAGGACACGAAGGCCACCGCCATGGCCAGGCCGATCAGCAGCCCGAACATGACCGTGGGCATGAACTTGGATAGGGCGAGGATCGCGAAGCCCGCCGCGATGGTCAGGCAGGTGTAGAAGATCGGGTTGCCGATGGTGGTGTGGCAGGTCTCCATGGCGCGCAGGTAGTCCCCGTCCCGCCGGATCTCGATCTCGAAGCGGTAGAGGTACTGGATGGTGTTGTTGACGGCGATGCCCATGGCGATGGCGACGATGGTGATGGTCATGACGTCGAGCGGGATGCCGGCCAGGCCCATCACGCCGAGGACGGTCAAGGACGCCAGGGCCTGGGGCAGGATGGCGACCAAGGAGATCGTCACCGAGCGGAACAGCAACAGGAGCATCGCGAACAGCACGAGCAGGGAGAAGCCGATGCTCTTGATCTGCGAGCTGTAGAGGCTCTGGAGCAGGTTGTTGTAGAGGAGCATGAGTCCGCAGACCCGGAATTCGCCCTCCTTGAGCCCGAGCTTGCCGACCAGATCGCCGCGGATGCGCTTGATGAGCTCCGCCCGGCGCAGGCCCGGCAACGTGTCGCGGATGCGCGCCGTGATGCGCGCCTCGCCGTCCTCCACGGAGACGTAGGGCGAGATGAGGAGGCGCCGGAACTGCCCGGCGATCGACTGATAAAGGAAGGCCAGACCCAGGTCGTCGAGCGGCTTGTCGCCGTTGAGCTGGACGGCCATCTTCTTCAAGGTGGCCAAGGAGAGGACCTTGCCCGTCTCGGGCAGCGAGCCGAGGTAGTCGTGGACCTTCTCGATGGTGGCGATGCGCTGGGCCGTGAACCAGTACTGGGCCGGGTCCCCGGCCGACTCTCCGTACTCACCGAAATCCGCGAAGTCCGCGTCCGCGGGCGCGGCCGCAGCCTTCGGCTCCGCGGCCTTGGGGGCGCCCAGATAGAGGATGATGTCGATGGCGGTGGTCCCGCCCAGCGACTCGTCGATGAACTTCAGGCCCTTGTAGATGTCGGTGTCCTTGCGGAAATAGTCCACGAAGCTGTTCTCGACCTGCAGGCGCGCTATCCCCACGGCCGTGGCCAGGGCTACGACGGCGGTGGCGGCGTAGATGGCCGGCTGGCGCTTGACGGTGAAGCGCGACAGCCTCAGCAGCAGCGGAGTCCCCCACTCAGCCGTCTCCTTGACCTCGGGCTTCGGGAACAGGACCAGCGCCGAGGGCACGAGCCAATAGATGACCACCATCGAGACGACCACGCCCAGGGTCATGATCCAGCCGAACTGCACGACGGGGAGGATGTCGCAGAAGATGAGGGACTCAAATCCCACGATGGTGGTCAGCTTCATGTAGAAGGCGGGGACGAAGGCCTCCCGCACGGCCTCCAGCACCAGGGCGTGGTTGTCCAGTTCGGGCTTGGCCACCAGCAGTTCCCGGTAGCGGGACATGATGTAGATGGCCAGTTCCGTGCTCAGGATGAGCTGCAGGGTGACGAAATTGGCGGAGACCACGGTCACGTCCCAATGCGCGTAGCCCATGCCCCCCATCATGAGGACCACCGACAGGGCGCAGCCGCCCAGCGGCAGCAGGACCCAGAGGACGTTGCGGTATATCACATACAGGGTGAGCATGATGAAGAGCGTGATGGCCGTGCCGAAGATGACGACGTCGCTCTTGATGTAGCCCATGATGTCGTCGATGATCAGGGGGATGCCGCCGAGGTTGAAGGTCGCCTCGGAGCGGTAGCGGCCGATGACGGCCCGGATCGCGGCCAGCTCTCCGTGATGCTGGGCGGTGACCTTATCCTTATAAAGGCGATAGCCGACTTCCAACTCGCGGAGCTCTGCGCGTTCGGCGTCGGTGATGGTCTTGCGGTAGTCCTTGTCCCGGAGCAGGCCCCGCCGCTCCGCCAGGTCGCGGTCGCTCTTCTCGATGCGGAAATTGACCTGGATGGCCGTGGCCTTGCGGTCCCGGCTCACCAGCTGGTCCTGGTAGATGGGGCTGGTCCGGAACTCCTCGATGGCGTAGCGCAACTGGGCCTTGGGGGATTCCAGGGTCTTCATGTTCTGCTGGAGGTCCTTCAGGGGCCCGGGCGGGTTGCGCAGGAGCGGCACGTCGAGGATGGTGATGACGGAGGACACCCCGGGGATGGCCGCGATCTCGTCGCGGACCTTCTTGAGCCGGTCCAAAGCGGTCTTCTCGAACAGCCCCTCCGGGGGCTGGTAGGCTACGACGATGAAGTCGCTGTTGTCGTAGCGCCCGCTCATCGCGCGGTAATAGCGCACGTCGTCATCGTGTTCCAGGACCAAGGAGTCGCCGGAGGCGTCGGCGCGGAAGTCCTTGAGACCCCCGCAGCAGACGGCGCTGAGCACGGCCAGGGCGAGAAGGGAGAGGCGCGGGCTGCGCAGGACGACCCGGTCGTAGAGCTCCCACGACCGGTCCCAGACCCGGCCCCCGAAAGCCCGGAGTTCCGCTTCGAGGCTCAAGCTACCTGCCCTTCTCTTCCTTGGGAGGGGCCGCAGGCTCCTTCCCGTCCTTGTGGGACGCGCGCTCGAGCTCGTCCGGGGCCGCGAAGTCGTGCATGCGCATCTTGGCCAGCAGGTCCTGGGGGGTGCCCTTCGCCAGCACCTGCTCGTACTGGGCCGCGTAGGTCCTGATGACGCTGACCCCTTCGACCTCCAGGTCGTAGATCCTCCAGGGCGACTTGTTCTGGTAGAGCTTGAAAAGGACCTTGTAGACCTGTCCCCGGGAATGGATGCGGATCAGCATCCGGTACTTCCCCTTCTCGGCCGGGGCCGGGGGGTCGAAGTCCACCGTCTCATTGGTGTAGATCTCGACCTTCTCGAAGCAGGAGTTGCGGACCGACCGGCTGAAAGCTTCCGTGAACTCCTTGCGCTGGGCCTCGTCGAACTTCTGCCAATGGACCGGTCCCAGCGCCAGCTTGCCCATCAGCGCGAAATCAGTCGCCGGATCGATGACGGCGAAGAGCTTGCGCTGACGCTCCGCGCGGCCGCTCGTCTTGTCCTTGAGTACGTCGATCATGCCGTTGGCGGTCTTTTCGACGACCAGCCGGACCTCTTTTGCCGCATCCGACGGCGGCTCCTGCGCACGCAGACCCAGTCCCAGCGGGAGGATCGCAAGGGCCGACAAGACGGATCTCCTCATGAAAGGTGACTCCTTAGCGGATGAACGCATCTCATTCTTTGTGGAGTATATGAAATTAGGCCCATTGTTCGCCTTGCCTTGGGCCCAAAGACTCTAGGGGTGCCCGGGCGGGCCAGGCTACAATGGGACCCGGATGCGGCGATCCATCGCGCTACTTCTGGCGGTCCTGCTGCCGGCGGTCCCGGGAGCACCGGCATGGGCGACCGTCATCCGCTCGGCGGCCCCGGCCTCGGCCCCGGCCTCCGCCGTCCCCGGGATACAGCTCTCCCTCCCGTCATCCGGCTCGTCCTTCCTCGGCCCTGACTCCGCCCGGGACAGCGCCATCGGGCTCCAGGGCTCGCTTCCGTCCTGGTCCGGGCCGCAGGCCACGATCAGTCCCGCACCGGCTCTCGCCCCCGTGAGCGGCCGGAGCATCGCGGGGCGCGCGTCCCTGCCGCAGGCGGCCGGACCGGCGGCGCTCATCCGCGCACGGACCGCGGCCTCCCCGCAGGGAGCCGCCCCCCTGCAAGGCAGCCTCGACGCCATGCGCTCGGCATCGGTGCTCGGCGCGCAGAGCCTTCGGCAGGAGTCCCCGGACGCGTCCTACGGGACTTCGCGAGCGGCCTTCGACCGGCTCATCGGCGCCGGCGCTTCCCTCGGGGACCAGGCCTCGGGACAAGAGGCTCCGGTCCCGGCGGTCCTCTCCACCCTCAAGGGAACGCTCACTCCGGGTTACGAAACCACCCGGGATCTCTCTCCTGAGGCCGCCGGCGTCCAGACGTCCCCGTCCCGGGAAGACCCGACGCAAAAACCGGACCTCAAGCGCACCCTGCGCTGGTATCTGGGCGGCACGGCAGCGTTCAAGATCGGCATGGAGGCCCTGGGGCTGAGCATCCCGCTGCTCGCCCTGACCGTGTTCGGACAGGTGAAATGGGCGGCCGTGATGTCCGTGGGCTGGGGTCTTTCCCAGCTCGTCTTCAGCTCGCTGGCCGGGGGCATCCTGGACCGGCACTCGCCCACCAAGGTCATCTCCCGGGCCATGACCCTGCAGGCCGCGTCCGTCGGGATCATGATCGGACTATTCGCCTTCGACAAGCTCTTCCCCGCCCTGCTGGGATTCCCCCTCGCGCAGCCCGTCGCCATCCTGATCCTGTACACCCTGGCCGGAGCCTGCCTCGGGGTGCAGGATACGGCGCGGCAGGTCATCCCGCCCGAGGTCATCGGCAAGGACGAGAAGGCCATCAAGCTGTTCAACGCGCGCACGCACATGGCCTATGAGGTCTCGGGGGTCATCGGAGCCCTCCTGGCCGGCCTGGTCATCTCGAAGTTCGGGGTGCTGGCCGCGCTCCTGCTGCACCCCCCCGCGTACCTCGCGGCGGCCTGGATCTTCTCCCACATCCGCATGGGTCACGCCGGTAGCGGGACCCCGCCCCAGGCGGACGCCCCGGCGCCCGCCCTTCCCGGAGCACGGAAGAGTCCCGCGGCGGCCGTCCGGGCCTTCTTCACGGATCTGGCTGCGGGCGCGCGCAGCGTATTCGGCCAGAAACTCTTCCGCTGGGGGCTGTTCGCCCTGGCGGTCCCGGTCCTGATCCACCGCGTGCTCGAGGGCCTGCTCATCCCGGTGGCGGCGAAATCCCTGCTCGACAATCCCTCCGCCGCGGCCTGGATCGTGGGCGCCTCCAACCTGGGAGAACTGATCGGGGCGGGCCTGCTGCTGCGCTCGCTAACCCGGGCGAACGGGAAGGGTCACCACACCGCCTTCTGGGTGCGGCTCATGGCCCTCGGCACCCTCGCCTTCTGGGCGTTCAGCCTGACGAACCAGCTCGCGGTCATCCTCCCGCTGGTGCTGTTCATGAGCGCCTCCTGGGCGGCCAGCGACCTGAGCCTGCGCTCCAAGCTCCAGAACGCCATCCCCGACAGCCTGCGCGGCCGCGCCTTCGGATTCATGAGCGCCGTCTCCTTCGCGCTCATCCTGACGGCGTCCTTGGGACTGGGATTCCTATTCGACGCCGCGGCGCACGCCGCGGTATTCCTCGGGATCAGCGGAGCGCTGACCTTCCTGGCCGTCGCGCTGTTCTTCGCCGCCAAGAACCTGCGGACGGAGGCGCCGGCCGGACCTCAGGTGAAGGATTCCAAATAGGTGTGCAGCCCGGCCTTCCGGGCCAGGGCGCAGGCCTGCCGGAACAGAGTCTCCCCCATAGCCGTCCGCCCCTGGGAGTGCCGGACCCGCGCCATCGAGAGCAGAGCCAGCGACAAGCCGCGCGCCTCCCCGTGCCGCCGGAAGGCCCGGGCCGCCAGCGCGAAGCGCGGCAAGGCGCGGGTCAGGTCCCCGCGCCGGAAATGGATCTCCCCCAACCCCCAATCCACATAGCCCAGGTCGGCCTCATCCTCGAGGCTGGCGTAGAGCTTCCGTGAGCGCCGGTAGAGACGCTCCGCCTCTCCCAGCCGTCCCAGCTGGCGCAGGGCGTTGGCGCGGCCGCAGGCGGCGTAGGCGCGCGCGAACAGGTCGTCGGTCCCCTGGAAGGCCTTCCCGGCCCGGGCGTACCAGCGCTCCGAATCCCGCAGCCGGCCCAGGATGCGGGTGACCCCCCCGAGCCCGAACAGGGCGTAGCCCTCGCCGACGGCGTCACCGGCCCGGCGGGCGAGGCGGCGCGAACGCTCGAACGCGGCTTGGGAGTCCTTGAGGTTCCCGCGGAAACGCTCGGCCCCGCCCACGGCCCACAGCAGATAGGCCGCTCCCCCCCAGTCCCGCGCCGCCAAGGCGGCGCGCACGGCCGGCTTCAGACGGCGGATGGCGATCCCATAGCGCCCCGCGGCGCGGTCCACGAGCGTCTCTTCCAGGGATAGCCGGCCCGCGTAGCCCCGCAGCCCCGCCCGGCGCGCCTCGGCCCGGGCGGCCGAGAGCCGCTGGGCGGCGAGAGCGACATGACCCACGCTCCGGAGCCCGGCGGCCGAACCGAGGGCGGCCTCGATCCGGAAAGCCGGGTCGCCCTTCCCGGCGGAGCGCAGGAGCCGGCCGTAGAGGGCTTCGGCGCGCCGGAAGAACCCCATGGCGCGCAGCGCCTCGGCTTCCAGCAGATCCCGTTCGGGGCGCAGCAGGCGCGGTAGGACCCGCGACCCGGGCAGTAGGGCGAGGGAGCGCGACGGGGCGCCTGCCTCGAACGATTCGCGGGCCTCTTCCAGGAGCGCCAAGGGGTCAGGCTGCGGTTTCATGGGATACTCCTCTGCGGCCGGTACGGCAGCCCGCGGCCAACGGACAGCCGGGACAGGACGGCTTCTTGCGGCAGCGCGCCTTGGCCAAGGCCACGAGCAGGGCATGGCATTCGTTGTAGAGCCGGACGGACCGGGGCAGGCGCGCGACGAAGAAACGCTGGATCCGGTCATAGGAGGATGCCTCGGGGAACCACCCGACCCGGGAACCGATGCGGCGGGTATAGGCGTCCACGACGAAGACCGGGCGCCCCCCCGCGTAGAGCAGGATGGAATCCGCGGTCTCCGGGCCGATGCCGTGGATGGAAAGGAGTTCTTCCCGCAGGGCCGGCAGCGGGGTGTCCCTCAGCCAGCTCCGAAGGGGCCTCGCCCGGCCCAGCACATGGGCCGCGAAGCAGCGGAGCTT
>MGTY01000090.1:0-20898 GCA_001799695.1 Elusimicrobia bacterium GWA2_69_24 | reverse complement strand
GGCTTTCACGGCGCTGGTCCCGCAGTCCACGGCCGCGACGAATCCCTTCATGTTCGTTGCCTCTGCGCGTCGGGTCCCGCCCCCCCGCGGAGCCTCGACATATGTTACCACACCCCGGCTCATGATTGGATAAGGGCTCGCAATGAATTAAGTGGCGCATTTCGGAGGCCCGAAATTGAGCCGAATTCTAGGCGCGAGGAGCGCGCATAGCGTGAGCTATGTAAGCGACGAGCAACAACGAAATCGGCCAATGGCGGGCCTCCCCGAAGGGCCGGGGCGCTTTCGGGCTACGCCTTCGCGCTGCTCGACTTACAGGCCTTAAGGCCTGCGCGTCTCGCATCGCTTCGGCTCGCTCCAAAATCGCCTCCGGCGAAAGGCACCACTTAATTCATTGCGAGCCCTCACCCCTTCAAGACCTTCTCGATCTTCTTGAACAGCCGTTCGCTGTCGAAAGGCTTGATCAGGTAATCCGAGGCCCCGGAGGAGAACGCCTTCTCGACGTCCCCCATGCGGTCGAGGCCGGTGACCATGACGATCTTGGCGGACTTGGTCTTCGGGTCGCCGCGCAGGATGCGGCAGACTTCGAAGCCGGAGATGCGGGGGATCATGATGTCGAGGAGGATGAGGTCCGGCAGGTAGGAGCGCGCGGCCTCCACGCCCGCCTCTCCGTCCGGGGCGAACTGCACGTCGAAGCCCTTCAGCTTGAGCAGGGCCTGCAGGTTGTCGGCCAGAGCGTAGTCGTCTTCGACGATCAGGATCTTGGTCATGCCTTCCCTCCGATGGGGAAATGGATCGCCACGCGGCAGCGCCCGACGCCGTCCACGCCCAGCTCCATCCGCCCGCCGTGCAGGCGCATGAGCGCGCTGGAGAGCCCCAGTCCGAGGCCCGTGCTGGCCAGGATCTGGGAGTCGGAGTGCTTGGCCGGATAGAAGAGGTCCAGCGCCTCGGCGACGTCCTCCGCCGCGGCCGGCATGCCCTCGTACTCCACGGAGACCGCCGCGCCCCCGGGCTCGGACTCCGCGCGCACGAAGACGGTGCCCCGGGTCCGGAATTTGCGGGCATGGGTCAGCATGGCGGTCAGTATGCGCAGGAGACGGTCGGGGTCCGCCTGCACCGGCGGCAGACCCTCCGCCGTCCGGATCTCCAAAGGCGTCCGGCTGCGGGTCATGGCGTCCTGCATGGTGTCCAGCGCGCCCCGGATCGCGGCGTCCAGGGCCACCGGCTCCGGGCTGAGCCGCAGGTCGCCGTGGAACTCCATGTGCACGAGGTCCCGCAGGTCCCCCACCAGCGCGCTCAGGCGCGCCGTCTGCTCGCGGATCAGCACCAGCCAGGGCCGGTGCTGATCCGGGATCGGCCCGAAGAGGCCGTCGAGGAAATTCATCACCGTCAGATGCAAAGAAAGGATGGGATTGTTGAGCTCGTGGCCCACGAAGGAGAGCAGGCGCGCCCGGAGATCCTCCCGCTCCCGGTAGCGGCGGGCGCAGAGGCCCCAGCCGGCCCCGAAAGCCGCCGCCACGCTCAGCCCCCAGAGCAGGGTCTTCATGTCAGCTCCCGGGAGGCGCTCCGGTGCCGCGCCGCGAGACGCAGGTAATCCAGCATGCCCTGGCGAACCGCCCGCGCTTCACCCCGGCTCAGCTTCCGCACGACCTTGGCCGGCACCCCCAGGGCCAGGGAGCCGGCGGGGATCTTCATGTCGGGCGGGACCAGGGCCCCGGCCCCCACCAGGGCCCCCTTGCCTACGGTCGCCTCCAGCACGATGGCCCCCATCCCGATCAGCGCCCCGTCCCCGATCCGGCAGCCGTGCAGGACCGCGCCGTGGCCCACCGTCACCTCGTCGCCGATGAGGGTCGGGGCGCCCCGCCGGGTGTGGATGGCCGTGTGGTCCTGGATGTTGGAGCGGCGGCCCACCACGATGCGCTCGATGTCGCCGCGCAGGGAGCACAGCGGCCACACCGAGGCCTCCGGCCCCAGGCGGACGTCGCCGATGACTTCGGCGGAGCCGTGGACGAACGCCTGGGGATGTATGCGGGGCATCTTCCCGCCGAGAGAGCGGAGCATTTCCTCGTCGTAGCCGAAACTGGTAATATGGGTTATAGCAAATTGCGGCGGAAGCGGCGACCCATCATGAGCGGAGGCCAGATCGACTCGGATTTCCTGGTGCTGGGCAGCGGCATCGCCGGCTTCTCGGCGGCGCTCGAGCTCGCCGAGACCGGGACCGTCGTCATCGTGACCAAGAAGGACGCGGTGCGCTCGGCCACCAATTTCGCCCAGGGCGGGATCGCGGCGGTCATGGACCCGCTGGACAGCTTCGATTCCCACATCCGCGACACCCTGACCGCCGGAGCCGGACTCTGCGACCCCGAAGTCGTGCGGCTGGTGGTCGAGGAAGGCCCGGCCCGGATCCGCGCCCTGGTGCAGGCCGGCGTCCGCTTCACCGGCGGCGGCATCCCGGACCTGGGCCTGGAAGGCGGCCATTCCCATCGCCGGATCCTCCACGCCAAGGACCTGACCGGCCAGGAGATCGAGGCCGCCCTCTCCGAGTCCTGCCGCCGGCATCCGAACATCCGCATCCTGGAGGACCACATCGCGGTGGACCTCCGGCTGCGCAGCCACCCCTCCCAGGTCCGCCCCGAACAGAACCGCTGCCTGGGCGCCTACGTCCTGGAATCCGATAGCGGCTCGGTACATACGGCCCGGGCCCGCACGACGCTCCTGGCCACCGGCGGCGCGGGCAAGGTCTACCTCTACACCTCCAATCCGGACATCGCGACCGGGGACGGCATGGCCATGGCCTACCGGGCGGGGGTGGAGTTGCGCAACCTGGAGTTCGTGCAGTTCCATCCCACCTGCCTCTACAACCCGGGCGGGTCCGCCGAGGCCGGCCGGCGCTTCCTCCTCTCGGAAGCCCTGCGCGGGGAGGGCGGCATCCTGAGACTCAAGGACGGGACCCGCTTCATGGAGGCGGTCCACCCCCTCAAGGACCTGGCGCCCCGCGACATCGTGGCCCGCGCCATCGACGCGGAGATGAAGCGCACCGGGGACGACTGCGTGTTCCTGGACCTCGCCTCCCGCCCCAAGGAGTTCCTCCGCAAGCGCTTCCCCAACATCTACGAGCACTGCCTGGGCATCGGCATCGACATGGCTCGCGAGCCCATCCCCGTCGTCCCGGCGGCCCATTTCTTCTGCGGCGGGGTGCGCACGGACCACGACGGGGCCACCACCCTGCCGGGGCTGTTCGCCCTGGGCGAGGTCACCTGCACGGGACTCCACGGCGCCAACCGCCTGGCCTCCAACTCCCTGCTGGAGGCGACGGTGTTCGCGCACCGCGCGGCCGAGCGCCTGCGCCGGGAGAGCGCGAGCGGGCCCCCGGAGCCGCTCCCGGAGGCCGTGCCCTGGGATATCGGGAAAGCCGTCCCCCCCACCGAAGCCGTGGTCGTGCGCAACGACTGGGACGAACTCCGGCACGTCATGTGGAACTACGTGGGCATCGTCCGCAACGACTGGCGCCTGCGCTCGGCCCTCAACCGCATCCGGATGATCGGCCAGGAGGTGTCGGAATACTACTGGCGCTTCCTCCTGACGCGAGACCTCATCGAGCTGCGCAACATCGCCCTCATCTCGGAGCTCGTGGTCCGCTGCGCCTTGTCCCGCAAGGAGAGCCGCGGCCTGCACTTCAGCCAGGACTATCCCGGCCTGCTCCCCGAGGCGGCGGACAGCCGCGTGAGCCGCTATGAGGCGGGCCAGACCTCGCTCGGGAACCAGGAGGCCGCCCGGCCATGACCGCGCCGTCCAACGACCTCATCCGCATCTTCGGGGCGCGGCAGCACAACCTGAAGGACCTCCGTCTGGAGATCCCCCGGGGGCGGCTCACCGTGGTCACGGGGCTCTCCGGCTCGGGCAAGTCCAGCCTGGCCTTCGACACCCTGTACGCCGAGGGCCAGCGCCGCTACGTGGAGAGCCTGTCGGCCTACGCCCGGCAGTTCCTCGAGCTCATGGAGAAGCCGGACGTGGACCTGATCGAAGGGCTCTCCCCCGCCATCTCCATCGAGCAGCGCAACCCGTCGCGCAACCCGCGCTCCACCGTGGCCACCGTCACCGAGATCTACGACTATTTCCGCCTGCTCTTCGCGCGGGTCGGGAAACCCCATTGCCCCAAGTGCGGCAAGCCCATCCAAGCCCAGTCGGCGGCAGGCATCGTCAAGGAAGTCCTCCGCTCGTTCGCGGACCGGCAGGTCCTGGTCTTCTCCCCGCTGGTCCGGGGCCGGACCGGCACCTACGACGAGCTGTTCCAGCGGCTCAAGCGCTCCGGCTTCGCGACCGTCCGGGTGAACGGGACGGTCTGCGAACTCGTCGGGGTGCCTAAGCTGAAGCGGTATCAGAAGCAGACCATCGAGCTCCTGGTGGACAAGCTGGAGATCGTCCCGGACGAGCGGGAGCGCCTGGCGGATTCCGTCGAGATCGCGCTCAAGGAATCCGGAGGCCTGGTCCTGGTCCAGGACAGCCAGCGCAAGGGGGACGGCCGCCTCTACTCCGAGCACCACAGCTGCCCGGACTGCGGCATCAGCCTGCCCGAACTGGAGCCGCGGCTCTTCTCCTTCAATTCCCCGTACGGAGCCTGCCCGGAATGCGGCGGCCTGGGGGTGAAGACCGTCATCGCCGAGGAACTCGTGGTGCCGGACCCGGCCCTCGCCGTCAAGGACGGCGCCCTCGCGGCCTGGTCGAACCCGGTGACCACCCGGACCCACCGCTGGAAGCGCTCCTGGTCCGGCTATTACGAAGACATCCTCGCGCAGGTGTGCCGCCAGCACCGCATCCCCCTGGACGTCCCCTACGGGCTGCTGCCCCGGGAGCAGAAGGACATCCTCCTCTTCGGAGGCGGCACCTATCGCGCCCCCTGGGCCGGCAAGCCTTCCGAGTTCGAGGGGGTCGTGCACAACCTCGAGCGGCGCCAGCGGGACACGGAATCCGATTTCGTCAAAGAGGAGATCCACCGCCGCTTCATGCGCGAGATCGAGTGCCAGAAGTGCCGGGGAGCGCGCCTGAAGGAGGAAGCCCGGCACGTGCGGGTCGGGGACATCTCCATCGTCGACCTCTGCCGCCTCTCGGTCCGGGGCGCCCGCGAGTTCTTCGCCGGGCTCCGCTTCTCGCCCAAGGACGCCGCCATCGCCCGCCAGATCATGAAGGAGATCGAGTCGCGCCTCGAGTTCCTGCTCAACGTCGGGCTGGATTATCTGACCCTGGACCGCCGCTCCGAGACCTTGGCGGGAGGCGAGGCCCAGCGCATCCACCTGGCGACGCAGATCGGCTCCGGGCTGACGGGGGTGCTCTACGTGCTCGACGAGCCCTCCATCGGCCTGCATCCCCGCGACAACACCCGCCTCCTGGCCACGCTCAAGCGCCTGCGGGACCTGGGCAACACCTTGGTAGTGGTCGAGCATGACGAGGAGACCATCCGCTCCGCCGACTGGATACTCGATCTCGGGCCCGGCGCGGGCATCCACGGCGGCCGGCTGGTGGCCGAGGGGCCCCTGGAGAAGATCCTGGCGTCCCCGGAGTCCTTGACCGCCCGGTATCTGAACGGGGAACTGCGCATCGGCGCGGGGCCCAAGACCCCCCGCCGGCCCAAGGGACGCCTGGTCATCCGGGGCGCCGCGCAGTTCAATCTGAAGGACATCGACGTCCCCATCCCCCTGGGGCTCTTCACCTGCGTGACGGGCGTCTCCGGCTCCGGCAAATCCACCCTCGTCCACGAGGTCCTCTACAAGGCCCTGGTCCGGAAGCTCGCCGGCGCCAAGGAAACCCCCGGGAAGCACCGGAGCATCGAGGGGATCGAACTCCTGGACAAGGTCATCGTCGTGGACCAGTCCCCCATCGGACGCACCCCCCGGTCGAACCCCGCCACCTACACCGGCTTCTTCTCGGATATCCGGGACCTCTTCGCGCGCCTGCCCGAATCGCGCAAGCGCGGCTACCAGCCCGGACGCTTCTCCTTCAACGTGAAGGGGGGCCGCTGCGAGGCCTGCAAGGGCGACGGGACCCTGCGCATCCAGATGCAGTTCCTGCCCGACGTATACGTCAAGTGCGAGGAGTGCACGGGCGGGCGCTTCAACGAGGACACCCTGCAGGTGCGCTACAAGGGCAAGACCATCGCCGAGGTGCTCGACATGACGGTCGAGGAGGCCCTCGCGGCCTTCGCCGCCATCCCCGCCATCCGCCGCCCCCTGCAGACCCTGGCCGACGTGGGGCTGAGCTACATCCGCATCGGCCAGTCGGCGGTCACCCTGTCGGGCGGGGAGGCCCAGCGGGTGAAGCTGGCCACCGAGCTGTCCCGGCGCGCGACCGGCCGGACCCTCTACATCCTGGACGAGCCCACCACGGGGCTCCACTTCGCCGACGTGGCGAAGCTCCTGGAGGTCCTGCACCGGCTGGTGGACAACGGGAACACGATCGTGGTGATCGAACACAACCTGGACGTGGTGAAGACCGCGGACTGGATCGTGGACCTGGGGCCCGAAGGCGGGGACCGCGGCGGGCGCGTCGTGGTCTCCGGCTCCCCGCAGAAGGTCGCCGCCTGCGAGGCCTCGCACACCGGCCAGTACCTCCGCCGCCTCCTCTCCCCCTCCCCCCGCCAGTGTAGTGAGTCATAAGTCCCTTTACATTCGTCACCCCGGCGAAAGCCGGGGTCCAGGCACCAGAACAGGTTTTTTGAATCCGTTCCACACGCTGGATACCGGCTTTCGCCGGTATGACGGCCTTTCGAATGTAAAGAAGTGTTGGAATCACTACACTGGGCTCCCCCCGTCACAGAGTTGGGCGACGCCTTGGGCCCTAACGGGAGTGTTCGCGGCGGAGGGAGTCGAAGCCTACGGGGGCCAAGGTCTTGCGGCCGGAGCGAGCCCCCCCGCGGGCGGCGGGGGCGGGCGCCGCGGTCCCCGCGCTGACGCGGCGGTACTCGGTGTGCAACTGGTCGCGGACTTCATTGGAGGACAGCCAGTTCTTCCAGGCGTTCTGGAAGGCCTTCAGGTTGCCGTACCGGTACGCCTGCCACAGGGCCGCGTCCAGGCTCTTCCCTTCCTTCAGCATCCGGCAGAAATTGAACAGCTGGAGACGGGTCTGCTTGCGGTACAGGAAATGAGTCACGGAATAGGCCTGCACGTACCAGAGGGTGACCGCGTCCTTGTTCCCGCCCAGGTCCCGCGCCGGGGAGATCTTCACGAAGCGCTCGAAGGGGGTGAAGCCGCTCTGGAGCAGCAGGGCCTGGGTCTGGAACCAGTCGGACTTCTCGGGCTGGCGGCGGTCCTCCGCCTCCTCCAGCATGGCGAGCCCCTCGTTGAGCCAGGTCGGCATCCGGTCCGCGGAGGGGGCCCAAAAAGTCTCAAAAAACAGGTGCGTCATCTCGTGGCCCAGAACCGCCATGAGGTCGCGGCGGGAGGGACGGTCGAAGCTCACCACGCGTTTGAACTGCACCTCCGCGATCCCGTTCGACCAGCTGGGAGGCGAGAATTCCCCGCGCAGGTAGCGCTCCTGCGAGCCGTAGAGGTAGACCCGCACGCGCTCTTTCGCCATCCAAGGGGAGAACATGGACAGGTCCAGGCGCAGGTTGTTGTGGAGCTTCTCGAGGTCCAGGACGATGCCGGACGGCGCGAATCCGCCCTCGTGCATCAGCACGAAATGCGGCGAGAGCGTCTCCCGCCAGCCTCGGTCGCCGCCCAGCGCCCCGATCGACAGCAGCAGCATGGGCAGACCCCAGCGGAGCGGAAGCCTCATGGCCTTAGTTTAGTAAAATCGCACGGAGTGAAGCTGTTTCAGAAGCTGATCCTGCTCGTCGGCGCGTGCACCCTCGGAGTCCTGCTCTGGAAGATGGACGCCGCGCTGGTCCTGGTTCTGGTGGCCCAGGTCGGCTGGGGCTTCCTACTCATCATCGGCCAGGAGACCGGCGCCCACCTCCTCAACACGGCGGGCTGGAGCTTCGCCCTGCGTCCCGAGCACGGCCCCTCCTATCCCTTCCGGGAACTCTTCAAGTTCCGGATCGTGGGCGACGGCATCAACTACCTGACTCCGAGCGCCACCATCGCCGGCGAGCTCGCGCGCGCGGCCCAGCTCAACGATTCCCAGCCCTTCGAGGTCCGCCTCGCCGGGGTGGTGGCGGCCAAATTCACCCAGGCCCTGGCCCAGTTCTGCTTCGTCCTCTTCGGCACCGCCTGGGTCGTCCGCGGCATGATCGGATGGCTGGCCCCCTACGAGCCGGCCCTGCTCGCCCTGGCGTGGATGGCGGCCGCGGCCCTGCCCGGGATCATGCTCTGGGACCGCCTGCGCGCCCGCTCGCCCGGACGGCCCGCCCGCCAGGACCCGGCTCCGGGGTGGAAGGGGGTCCCCACGCAGTTCCGGCACTACCTGCACGACCATCCCGGGAGGGCGGCGGTCTCCGTGCTCTTCTTCCTGCTCGGCTACGCCTGGAACACCCTCGAGGTCTGGCTCATCGCGCGCATGCTCGGCGCCCCCGTGGGCTGGCGGGCGGCCCTCGCCATCGAGGTGCTCTCCAACATGATCGACGGGATATTCTTCATGGTCCCGGCCAAGATGGGGACTCAAGAGGCCGGGAAGACCGCCATCTTCGCCGCGCTGGGGCTCCCCGCCCGGGCCGGCCTCGCCCTGGGCATCGTCCGGCACATCCGCGAACTGGTCTGGAGCTCCCTGGGACTCCTGCTCTACACCCTGCACTTGCGCGGCAGCCGGACCGAGGAACCCGAGCTCGCGTCGCGCTAGCCGCGGATCAGGAAGGCGGGTTCGGAGTGCCCGTCCCGTATTTCGTGATCGACCCGTCTTTGCCGGCTACGTAGCCCCAGTCCGCGGAGAGACTCGGTCCCCCCGTCACGCGCGCCCCGCAAGCGATGCAATCGCCGATGCCGGAACAAGTGGCTCCGCTGATGAGGCAGTTGACGGTGCGGCCCGCCCGGAAGGCATACGCCTGGGTGCTGTATTTCGCCGAGCCGAGGTAATTGCAGGCGACGAGTTGGCAGACGTCGAACTCCGTCTGGGTGCACGAAGTATCCCCAAAACAGCACTTCGTATTGCAGGTATCGTCTATGACCCCGTCGGTCACGTAGTTCCCGTGATCCAACTTGAACATGCGCCCCGCCGACGCCAGAGACTTCACCGTGGCGGCCGCGTCATCCGCTTTGGCGGTCTCCACGGTCTTGCTGTATTGGGGGATGCTGAGAGCGGCGAGGATGCCGACGATCAACACGACCACCATCAACTCGATCAGCGTGAAGCCGCGTTCGGTTCGTTTCCCGTGGGTCATGGCGCGAATCCTCCAAAAGCCGGGCCCTTCCCCTAAAGGGTAACAGCCCATCCCCTGGATGTCAAGACCGCCGGCTCCGTCAATCGTAGACGATGGTCGGCGTGACGAAGATCACCAGGTCCGTGTTGTTGCGCTGGTTGCTCACGCTGGTGAAGAGCCAGCCGATCAGCGGGATGTAGCCCAGGAAAGGCACTTTGCGGACCGCCTTCGTCTCCTTGGATTCCAGGAGTCCGCCCAGGACCAGGGTCTGCCCGTTCTTCACCCGGACCAGCGTGGAGGCTGCCCGCGCCAAAGGGTCGAAGATGCGGTTGGTCTGGGAGGAGATCGAGGATTCGATGATGTTGGTGAACACCGGCTGGACCAGCATCGTGATGTAGCCCTCGCGGTTGACCTGCGGAGTGACCTTGAGGGTCAGCCCCGTGGGGAACCGTTCGGCTTGGGTGCCGGCCGAGGTGATCCCCGCATTGCCGCCGGCGGTCTGGGACTGGACCGACACCGCTGAGGAGCGGGTGATCTGGATGACCGCGGAGGTGTTGTTGAGCGTCAGGACCTTGGGCTTGCCCAGGAAGCGCGCTTCGGCCCGCGCCACCAGGGCGCGGAGGATCACCCTGAGGCTCGTCATGTCGATGACCCCGTTCTGCAGGGTGCTGCCGAACATCTGGCTAGTCTCGGTGGTTTCGGTATCGCTGGCGCCGGCGGCGCCGCCGCCCACGCCGCTCAGGACGTTGACGATCGGATCGAAGAAGCGGGCCTTGGTGACGTCCGAGCCCATGTTCAACGGGAAGCTCGTATCCCGTGCGGGTCCAGCATAGGTCACCAGCTCGCCGTTCGTCCCGCCCCACTCCAGGCCGAGCTGATTGGCGCGGTCCGAGTTGATCTCGACGATCTGCGCCTCGATCATGACCTGCGGGGCCTTGCGGTCCAACTCGGCCAGGATCTGCTCGACCTGGGGGAAGGTCTCCGGGATGTCGGTGATGATGATGGAGTTGCTGCGGGCGTCCACCGCGATGGTCCCATACATCTTGGTGAGGACGCTCTTGAGTACGGAAACGATGGCGATGCCGCCGCCCTCCCCGCCGCCGCCTTTCCCTCCGCCGCCCGGGTCGCCCCCGCCGCCCGGGTCGCCGCCGCCCGGGTCGCCGCCGCCTTGGTCTCCGCCGCCGGTCGCGGACGTGGAGGTGGGAGTGAAGTCGGCCCCCGCCTTGCTTACGTCGACCAGGGGGATGTAGTTGAGGGCGTAGATGCGGGTGATGCGGTTCACGACGCCGGGCGCGCGCGGGGACACCACGTAGGTGTTGCTGCGGCCGATGCGTTGATAGGTGAGGCCCTTGATCTCCAGCAGGATCTGCAGGGCTTCGCGGACGGTGACGTTCTGCAGGAACGCCGTCACGCGCTTCTGCTCGAGGCCTTCCGTGATGATGAAGTTGACCTTCGCCTGCGCCGAGATGGTGTCGAGGAAGGTGGAGAGGGGCGCGTTCTTCACGCGCACGACGATCCGCGTCTCCAGGGGGTTGCTGGCCGCCGCGGGAGCCGCCTTCGCGGTCGGGGTCGCCCCGATCTGGACGCTGCCGCCGCCGCCGGCCTCGCCGCCCATCTCCTCTCCGCTGCCGGACGACGCGGAGGGTTCCGCCTCACTCTCGCCCACGGCCATGTCGCCGCCCCCGGAGGGCGCCGCCTCCGCCGCGATCGGGCCTCCGCCTCCGGCCCCGGCCTGGGTCTTGAGCTGTTCCTGGAACTGCGGATTCGCCTCCGGCTCCGCCCGCCGGCGCTGAGCCCACGCCGGGGAGGCTGCCCCGAGCGTGAGCTCCAGGCAGAAGCAGAGGGTCCAGAACGCGATCCAAGGCCGCGCATCCGGAGAACATCCTCTGGCGCGGTCCCTGACGGTCGATATCGTCAGGGGACCTATTCGGGAAATCTCTTGCGCTGTCTTCATGACAACCTCCCTGGAACGCATCCTACCTGCTGACCCGCTTGACGCAAACGGTCCGCTTCCCCTGCGCGAACACCACGGTGCGGGTCGTGATGTGCTTCACCTCGAGCCCGCCGACGCGGTCCCCGACATGGCGGACCTCGTCGTTGATGATGGCGGCCGAGCCATCCGGTGTGCCGATCAGCCCCTGCAGGTCGATCTTCGCGCAAAGCTCGTCACCCGTCGGCCCGCTCGGCCTCTTGAGCTCTTTGGGCTTCGCGGCTTCGATCATGTCCCGCCGATTCATTTCCTTGAGGTATTTCTGTTTGGCCAGTTCGCGCAGATCCGCCAGCGAAAGCGTGGGGTCCCGCGTCGTCTTCGGGCTGTACTCGATCCGGGCCTTCCCATCGGAGCGGGCGGGGCCGCTCGGGGCCGGGGACGCGGGAGCGGGCGCGACGGCTCCCGCGCCGGGAGCCCCCACGGGCGGGGCCCCGGCAGCGGTCGCCGCCGCGGCGACCGGCGCGGCCGCCGCTTCGCCGGGGGCGCCCGCTGCCGGGACGGCCGGCGCGGAGGGCGCCGCGCCATCGGGAGCGCCGGACGCTTCGGGTGCTCCGGGGGCGCCGGCGCCCTCCTGGCCGCTGCGGACGCCCTCGAAGGCCCCCCCTTCGGGGACTTTCTGCTTGGCTTCGAAGGTCGTGGTCTTCTGCATCTGGGTCCACCACTGATAGAAGAGCACCGCGGGGACGGCGAGCGCCCCGAGGAGGATCAGCCAGCCCAGAAGAGATTTCGCCTTCACCCCATCACTCCGTTGACATCGGGACCAGCGTCGAGATCGTCACGTCGGCGGTGTTGCTGCCGATCGGCGTCCCGTCCTTCCTGATGGAGACCTGCTCGATCAGCAGCAGGGACTCCGAACGTTCCAGCCGGGAGATCCAGGAGGCGATCTGCGCGTAGGTCGCCTGGCACTTCACGCGCATGGTCAGCCGCTTGTAGGTGTCTCCCGGGGTCTCCAGCGGCGAGGTGGTGCTCAGCGGGACGATCCCTTCGTCGCGCAGGGTCCCGCGCACTTCTTCCAGAAGCCAGTTCTGGGGGTCCGTCACCCGGGGGAGCTTGGCGTACAAGGTCTCCAGCCGGATCTTGAGGTTCTCGTAGTCCTCGGCGAACTTGAAAGTGGCCTTGGCGGCCTCCACGTCCATCTGGACCCCCTTGAGGGCGATCGCCGAAGGGAGGTAGATGTAATGGTGCACGGCGAACACCACCGCGACGCCCATGCCGATGGGCCGCATGAAGAATTTCGCCCCCCGCTCGCGGATGGCGTTCTTGATCGTCGTGAACTCGCCCTGCAGGAAGGCGATCCATACCTGGATATCGTCCTTCTTGACGGGCTTCATCGGCCGGCCCCCTTCTCGCTGGCGCAGCGCATGCGGAACGAGGTCGGCGCGGCGGCCGTCCCTTCCCCGGCGGTGGTCTCACGCGGGGCCTCGACCTCGGGCTCGACGTAGGGAAGGGACTCGGCGAAGCGCTTGTGCTCCTTCAGGTTCGTCGCGAAGCGATAGGCGATATCCTGCTCCATCGCCCGGCTCTTGTCCGCCACGCTCCCCGTGATGTTCAGGGTCCGGGGCGCCGGCTTGCCGCCTTTGACGGAGCTCGGGTTGTCGTAGTTCAGGTCCAAGACCCAGGCCGAATCCGGGATGGTCTCGGCTACGGCGGCGAGGATCTCGGTGAGCGGCACGTTCTGGGCCGAGACGGCCCCCATGGAGCCGACCTTGTTGCGCATGCCCGTGATCATGGATTCGATCTCGTCGGAGGTTTTGCCGCGGAAGGCTTCGGCGATCGCCCCCTGGGCCGCGAGGCCCTCCACCACCCGACGCTTGGAGAAGAACACGGCATAGCGGAACCCGCCGATGATCAGGAATATGGCCGCCAGGATGGCGGCTGCACCCAGGATCGACAGCGCGGTGCGCCGGTCATCGTCGGTGATCTTGCCGACGGCGCTCAGGTCCATCCCCAGCGCGGTGGGCCCGAGGTAGCGCAGCGCGGCGCCGATGGCGGCGTAGCCGCCCCATTGCCCGCCGCGCAGGCCCAGCATCTGGTCGGTCTCCTGGTAGATGACCTGCTGGCCGACGTCCTGCGAGAACGCCTCCTGCCAGGCCGCCTTGTCGGGCAGGGTCCCGCTCATGCGCACTTTCTTGGGATCGCCCGCCCCCAGCTGCTTGCGGGTGAAATCGATGCAGCCGTTGAGATCCACCTTCCGGCGGTCCATCACGGTCGCGCCTTCCGGCAGGAACACGTCGCGGAAGAAGATGGGGATCCCTTCCTCGGAGACCAGGATGCGCACGTGCCCCCCGTCGAAATGGACCTGCGCGTAGGGCGCCTTGGTCGCGGCCGGGTCCAGGGTGTCCCAGAGCCGCTCCACGGAGCAGGGGGCGAGTTCCACCCCCACCAAGGTGAGACCGAGCTTCTGCATGATGGCCTGGATGCCGTCCACGTTCTTCCTGTGGGTCACCCCGAAGAGGCAGCCCAGCCGGGGCTTGCGGTCGCTGCCCGGCGGCACGGAACGGACCTGATAGTCGTGGAGCAAGGACGCGAAGGGGATGGGGATGTACTTCTTGGCCTCGACGGGAACGGCCGACTTCCAGAAGCGGCGGTCGATGGCGGGCAGGGTGAAATAGCGCAGGATCCCGAACTGATGGGAAAGGGAGACGACGACGTTCTTGGATTTCCAGCCGACGTCGGAGATGGCCTTCTGCAGGACCCGGACGAGCTTCTCGTGGTCCGAGAGGAAATCGGTGTTGAGGGTCCCCAGGGTCTTGGTCTGCTGCTTCCCCGCGGCATCCCCCGGGACCGGCAGACGCAGCAGATGCAGGACCTTGGGCTTGCCGCCCTCCAGCCGCAGTTCCGTCAGGAACAGGACCTCCTGGCTGAGGTAGATCCCCAGACAGGTGTCCATCTTGGGGATGGAGCGCCCGAAGGAAAGCTGGTCGACGGACTCTTGGAGTCCCATAGAGCCTCTATTGTCCTCCCGCCACGATGTAAATCTCTACTTTATAGGACTCGTTGTCCACCACTTTCTTGCTGACGCGGATCCGCTCCGACTTCATCCCATGCCGCTCGATGAGGAGCTTGGCCACCAGGTCCGCCCGCTGGGACGCGAGCTTCTCGGGCTCCGTCTCACCGGCATAAGCATACCCCACGAGGTTGATGTTATCAAGCGGATAGTAATGCATGGTGTCCGCCACGCGGGCCAGGATGTTCTCGCCGTCCCGGGTGATGTTGGGCGTGTTGCGGGTGAAGATGACCTGATAGTTCACGGCTCCCGACCGGGCCTTGGGGGCGGGCTCCGCCGCCGCCGTCGCAGCCGGGGCAGCGTGCGGGCCGACCTCGGCGGTGGGGGCCTTGCTCTCCTCCGTCGCCACGGGGACCTTCCGCGTCGACCGGGACTTCGCGCCCTTGGCGGTCCGCCCGAGCCGGGCCAACCGGGCCGCGGCCCGGGCGCTGCGCGTCCGGGAGCCGCTCCGGGCCCGCGCCGGGTCGATGGCGCGCGCTCTCACCGGAGGCGCTTCTTCGGCCGACGGCTCCAGTTCGGCGGGGGGCGGCGCGGCGGCCGCCGGGGCCGCGGCGGGCTTGGCCGCGGCCGCCGCCGGGGGCGGCGCCGGCGGCACCCCCTCGACGGTCACCCAGATGCGCTTCTTGTTGGAGCGGTTCTTCATGTCGGTCGCGGTCAGGATGCATTCGTAGCGGCCCGGGGTCAGGGTCTTGCCGAAGTACTTGCTCCTCCCGTTCCAATAGATCTGGTGGAACACCGGGGCGGAGCCCTTGACCTCCTGCAGGGGGACCATGTCGTCGGCGGCCTTCTCCCCGGGGCCCATCAGCTGGAACCGCCACGACATCAGGCCGGCGGGAGTCTCGACGACCGAGAATTCGATGATGGAGCCTTCCCCCTTCTCCGGGTCGATGGTCCCCGGAGACGCGCCCAGGGAGATCGGAGGTCCCGCCTGACTGCCCAGCTCGTCCTCGCTCGACAGGGTCAGCGGCTGATTGTAGACGAAGAAGAGCAGGATGCCCTTGAAATTGTTCATGTCCCGCGGGACGTCGACCTGCGAGCTCAGCAGGTTCACCCGGATCCGGGGGGGCGAGATCCCGGCCCGCATCAGCGAGGCGCTGATCGCCATCGTGCGCCGCATGTGCAGGACCTTGGATTCATTGAGGATGGCCCCCTCGGGCAGGATGACGATCTGGGTCGCGCCCAGGCTGAAGGCCAGGTCCCCGAGGAGGCCGAGGATCTTGTCGGCGTCCTTCTTGAAGTTCGTCGCGGAATCGAACAGCAGCTCGGGAGGGAGGCCGATGGCGCGGGGGAGCCGCGTGTTCGCCATGCGCACGCTGATGTCCTCGTAGCGGCGCAGCTGGCCCAGCAGCACCTGGCTGCGGTTGCGGATCTTGTCCTCGATCTCTTTCTTCATGAGCGCCCGGTCCGATCTGGACAAAGTCCCCTGAGACCGCGACAGGGAATCGTCCCCCTCCGCGGGCTCCCCGGGCGCCTTCTCCGGGAACTTGGCCGGAGGCGCCTCCCCCACGAAGCGGTCGGTCGTGGGCTGGAGCGTCCCGGGCCGGGGGCCGGCGCCCGGGGGGACCTTCTCCACGGTGGTGGGTCCCGAGGGCGTCCGCTGGTCGATGCGCGTGCCCACGGCCATCCGCTTGGTGATCAGATTGAGATATTCGTTGGCGACCGGGCGCTCGCTGGGGTCGCCCTTGACCAGGATCTCCATGAACCGGTCCATGGCGTCGAGGTCCAGTCCCCGCTTGTAGAGGTCGATCGCGAGGCGCATGGACTTGCTGAATCCCGCGTCCGCGTCCTCCGAGAAATTGTCGTCGGAAGAAGCGGGGGTCTCGGTCTCCTCCGCGGCCGGCGCCGCGCCGGCCGGCAGCCGGCAGCAAAGCAATAGACCGAGGAGCCCCGCTCCCGCGATGCGTGTGCCTCTCATCTCACGATAGATTATCCCAATGGAATTATGAGGAGATTTCGGGATTGTGAACAGATTGTTACGGCCCCCCTCCCCGGAATGCGGACGGACCCCGCGGGAGGCCGCAACCGGCGGCCTCCCCGCGGGGTCCGTTACGTTATCGCAGCCCGGGGGCCGCGGACTAGACGCCGAAGTCGATGGTGCAGTTCGCGCAGCTCGGATAGGTGATCGCGGCCGTGCAGCGCTCGTACAGGATCGTGTAGGCCGCCCCGTACCGCGTGGCCAGCCCCGCGACGGTGGTCAGCCGCCGCACCGCGACGTTGTACTTCGGGTCGCAGGTCCCGCCGCCCGCCGCAAGGGTCGCGTTGTAGTTGGTCATGCCGAAGGTCGGGGTGGTGCCGCTGAAGTCGATGTCCAGCTGTCCGATATCGGCGTTCTGGGTGACGTACCGGCCCTGGCGGGCCAGGTAGCGCTCCTGGGCCTGCTTGACGCTGGAGATGAAGTTATGGCCCTCGGACACGCGCGCCCGCTCGACGACCTTGAAGTACTGCGGGATGGCGATCGAAGCCAGGATGCCGATGATCAGCACGACCACCAGCAGTTCGATCAGCGTGAAGCCCCGCTCTGCGTTACGGATTCCGTTTTTCATTGATTCCCCCTGCAAGCTCAGGATGATCCATTATATCTTGTAGCGACCGCTTTGCCAACCGGAAGCGGTGAACTTATTGTGAACTATTGATATACTCCCTTGCGATGCCGCTGATCCTCGTTGTCGAAGACGAACCGAAGATCGCCGAGGCCATCCGCAAGACCCTGTCCCTGGATCCCTCCTTCATCGGGGAATTCGTCGCCTTGAGCGCCCTCGCGCTCCCGGCGGCCCTGCGCCTGAAGCCCGACCTCATCCTCCTCGACATCCGCCTCCCCGACGGCGACGGGCGGCAGGTCCTGCAGGGACTCAAGCGCAACGCGGCCACCAGCCGCATCCCCGTGGTGTTCCTGACCGGGCTGGGCAGCGAAGGGGACAAGGTCCTCGGCCTGGAATGGGGCGCCGACGACTACATCGTCAAGCCGTTCGGCGCCATGGAACTGCTGGCTCGCCTGCGCGCGGTCCTGCGGCGCTACCGCCCCGAGGCCGCGAGCGCCGGAGACATCGAGCTCGGGCCTCTGAGCCTGGAACCCTCCGAGCGGCGCGCCCTCCTGGGAGGGAAGGACCTCAGGCTCCGGCCGCGGGAGTTCGAGATACTGCAGCTGTTGGCCTCCCACCCCGGCAAGACCCTCTCCCGCTCCTTCCTCATCGAGAACTCGTCCGCATACGGACTGCCCGTGCCCACCCGGAGCCTCGACACGCACATCAAGAACATCCGCAAGAAACTGGGCGAGAAGGCCTCTTCCTGGATCGAGACCATCCCCAAGCTCGGCTACCGGCTCTCCGTGCCGGGCCGCCGCATGGACGGCTGACCGGGGATGGCGCCGAAGACCCCGGCTTTCACGCCCCGTCTCCCCCCTCCGGCGGCCCGCCGCGGGCTGTACTTCGCGTTCCAAGGCCTCCTGCTGTCGGTGCTCCTCCTGCTCTTCCTGTTCCATCATGCCTCGGTGGAGGGCTGGGTGGCCCGGCTCTGGTTCCTGCTGGCGGCCACGGGAGGCTCGCTGCTCTTCCTCCAGTTCGCCCCGGAACGCTGGCTGGAGCGCTGGTGGGTGCAGATGGGGCTGTTCATCGCCGACGCGGGGTTGGCCACGCTCACCCTGTATTGGACCGGCGGCAACCTGGACTTCTACCTCCTGTACTTCATGATCATCTTCGGGACCGCGCTCACCCGAAGCCTGACCCACAGCCTCGTCGTAGCGGGCATGCTGTCCGGACTCTACATCCTGACCTGCTGGGATCCCGTCGTGGGGTTCGGCTTCGACACGGCTTTCTGGCTCCGGCTGAACTTCCTATGGGTGACGACGATTCTGCTGGCCATCCTCTCCCGGGACACGCGCCAGGCGCAGGAAGACCGTACCCGCCATTATCAGCACCACATGATCCAGCTCCACAGCCTGGCGACCCTGGGCCAGGTCGCGGGTGAGATCGCCCACCGCATCAAGGCGCCGCTGACCACGATCCGCGTCAACGCGGAGGTGCTCTGCCATCGCCCGGACACCTCCCCGGACGCGCGCGCGGAACTGCAGGAGATCCAGGACGAGGTCGAGCACTGCAAGACCATCCTCAAGGACCTCCTCAGCCTCGGGCGCATCGAGGAGACCGTCTTCACCAAGACCGACCTGCGTCTCCCCCTCCGCTCGGCCCTGAAAGCGCTCGAGGCGCGGGCCCGCAGCGCCGGCGTCGCGCTGCAGGTCGCCGAGCCGGAGACGTCCATGCGGGTGAACGGGGATCAGTCCCTCCTCCACGAAGCCTTCCTGGCCGTGCTCGTGAACGCCGTCGACGCCAGCCGCTCCGGCGACCGGATCTCGGTGCGCGCGGCCACCGAGTCCCCGCGCGCCTGGCGCCGCTTCCTGCTGCCGCGCCGGAGCGTCCACCGCGTGACCATCGAGGATGAGGGCTGCGGCATCGCTCCGGAGGACATGGACCGGCTCTTCGAGCCGTTCTTCACGCGCAAGCCCGGGGAAGGCACCGGGCTCGGCCTGTCGACGGCGCTGCGCATCCTGCAGAAGCACGGCGGGAGCGTGTCCGCCCACAGCGACGGGCCCGGGACGGGCGCCGTCTTCACCTTCACCATCCCCGCCTTATAACACCAATGACTCGTAGCCCAAATAGGGGCGCAGATCCCGCGGCGAGCGTGACATAATCTGCGTTATCGTCAGTTCGCCCCCCCACCTTGGGCCGCCATCGGGCTATGATATCATGTGCCGGTGGCGATTCCCGGGAGTTCGTGGGTCGGCGGAAGGGGTCGGGTGGGTTCGCGGAGTGCGGTTTGGCGCGGGGGTTCGGTCCCGGGCTTAATTGGCCGGAAGGGGATCAATGCCTCGACCGACCAGGATCCTCGGCTGGGGCATGGAGAGCCCCTAGCATATGACTCCCGCGCCCCCCGTTCAAGCCGCCGATTCTCCGAGCACTGTGCCCGGGCACACCTTACCCGCGATCGCCCGGAAAACGCTTCCGGCACGCATCTGGGCGGAAAGCGGCCCAACCGCCGGGGTGACCGAGGACAGGGCTTCCCTTATCGGGTTTCCAGTTCCTGCCGGGAAGGATCCGCCACGCACTCATAGGCCTGGAAGGGATTTCCCGTCGGAGACAGCTTTCCCCTCGGGCAGATCATCCAGGGTTCTTTTCCGCCTTCTTTGTAGCGCGGATTCATGATGGGGTCCGGCAAGCCCTTTTCCGCCATCTTCCTCTTCGTCTTGGGGATGTCGCGGGGGTGCCCGGCGATGACGCAGAGGTGACAACCTCCCTTGCGTCGCGGGAGGCCGCCCGTGTCGAGGTTGGACTCGGCGAAGTTTTCGACGCAGCGGATAGGGACCGTCGCCTCGGCGGCGGTGTTCTCATGGGAGTGATGGGCCGGCGGACAGTGCCATTTTAATTCCGCTTTGTTGGGGCTCCGGGTGCACACCAGCGGGGCGCAGGGATCGAACTTCAGATGCCACCAGGTCCCGTCCGGACACGGGTCGTTCGGGTGCTTCTCTTCGCCCAGCGACGGACGCCGGATGAGCTTCCCGTCGTTCTCGCGTCCGCGGCAGACCCAGGAATCCCTTCCGCTTCTCTTCGAGACCGTCCCCTGAGGGCAGGGAAATCCGCCGCGAAGACCGTCGGCGGAGTCCTCGGTCCCGGAGGACCCCCTTCTTTCCATGAAGCCGCGGCATTCATCCTTCGCGTCAAGCTTCCAGGAGTCCAGCTGATAGTCGATGCTGTGCTGGTCCTTGGCGACCTTGATCTTTCCGTCCACCCCGATGAACGCGTCGAGAATGCCGAAGTCGGTACGGCCGAAGTGCCAGTCTCCAGCGCGCCGCAAGCGGACATCGGCGGGGGCCTTCTTCAAGTCGAGCGGGTTCTGGAAGGGGATCTCGAAGAGCACTCGGTAGGATCCTCCCTCCGGGGAGGGGATGATCTCGACGGCGCCACTCTGCTCCGGCAAACCCTTCTTCCCGGCCGCGGGGACCGCGGCGTACCGGAGGAGGAACCTGCTCCCCTTTTTTGAGATGGAGACGTCCGTCTTGAAGGTTCCGTTGACGCAGCCCTGCCGGCCTTCCCAATTCCCCGTCAATCCGGAGAGGTCGATTCCCGCCGGATCCGAGAACACGGGGAGCGGCGCGAAGAGGAGTCCGGCCGCGAGTAGCGCACGCATGGGGTCAGCGGCTCAATGATATCTCATATCTAGACGCGTACGCCATCAGGGATACCCTATGGCGATTCCCCGCGCGGAACGGGTCAGAAGCGGGACTTGGGCAGGAGCTTGCGGGGGTCCTGGGGCTTCTGCTCCTTGCTGACCTCGAAGTGGAGGTGGGGGCCGGTGGAGTGGCCCGTGGAGCCGACGAGCGCGATGCGCTGGCCCGTGCGGACGTGTTCCCCCTGCTTGACCAGCAGGCGGTCGTTGTGGGCGTAGATCGAGGTGGTCTTCTCGTCGTGGCGCAGGATGACCGCGTTCCCGTAGCCGCGGAGCTACTCGTAGCCCAAATAGGGGCGCAGATTCCGCGGCGAGCGTGACATAATGTGCGTTATCGTCAGTTCGCCCCCCCTCCAGGCGATATATCATCACCGGGAGTAATTCCCGGGCGTTTGCGGGTCG
>MGTY01000089.1 GCA_001799695.1 Elusimicrobia bacterium GWA2_69_24 | reverse complement strand
CATGCGCCAGAAGTCCGTGGAGAAGGCGAAGGCGGAGGGCCTCATCGTTCTGGCCGTAGACAAATGCATCTCAGAAATACGGAAGGCGGACTGTCATGCCGCCCGTCCGAACACCGGAGAGAAAACTGATGAAACCAAAGCAGTCGTCGGCGTTTAGCTGCGCGGTCGCGGCCGCATTCGCGCTCGTCGCGGTCTTCGCGATCACGGGCACGGCCCGGGCCGCGGACCAGGCGGAGAAAGTCGGCGCAACGACCTGCGTGGGTTGCCATGCCGAGTACGGCTCTTTCAGCAAGAGCATCCATGGGAAGGCCTGGCCCTCCCGGCAGAAGATCGCGTTCGAACAGTCCTGCGAGACCTGCCATGGAGCGGGCTCCCTGCACGCGAACTCGGGCGGCGACAAGTCGAACCCCGACTTCGCCACCATCAAGAAGCCGACCGCCCTCACGGTCGCCGACCAGAGCGCCATATGTCTCTCCTGCCACAAGAAGGAGAAGGAGCTCATGGCCTGGGGCACCGGCGCCCACAAGCAGAACGGCGTCTCCTGCTTGAAGTGCCACAGCATGCACAAGGGCGAGGGCAAGGCCCAGCTCGCCAAGAGCGAGACCGAGACCTGCCTCAACTGCCACAAGAACAAGCGCGCGGACCTGCAGCTCGCCTCCCATCACCCGATCCTGGAGGGCAAGATGGGCTGCACGGGGTGCCACAACCCGCACGGCGGCGTGGAAGCCAACCTGAAAGCGGACTCCCTGGAGGAGACCTGCTTCAAGTGCCACGCGGACAAGGCCGGACCCTACGCCTTCGAGCATCCGCCGGTGGGCGAGTCCTGCGCCAACTGCCACAAGCCGCACGGCTCGCAGAACGCCTACCTGCTCAAGCAGGCGCAGCCTTTCCTCTGCATGCGCTGCCACAAGTGGCCGCACGTCGAACGCTCCAACGGCGTCAACGCGACCTCGATCACGAACCTCGAGCAGCGTTCACGCTGCACGGATTGTCACCACGAGATCCACGGCTCCGACCGCCACGCGGCGTTCAAGAACTGAGCTAGACCGAGAACGGAGAAACCACACATGAAACTCCTGATTGCATTGGCAGTGATGCTCAGCGGGGCATTCCTCCCGGCCCCCGCCGCCGCGGAAGAGGCGGCGTCTTACAACTTGGGCGACGAGACCACGGTGGGCGTCCGGTACGTGAGCTCCCGCAACCGGGGCAACCGCGGCCGGCTCCAGCAGTACGACGGCCGGCAGTACGACTTCGCCGAGGCGGACCTCGGCCTCTCCCTGTGGGGAGAGGGCGGGCTGTTCGACTTCGGGGCGCAGGGGATCAACAGCTCCGAGGAGAGCGCGTACTTCGACCTCTCCAAAGGGGAGCACGTGCGTCTCCACGGGAGCTTCGAAACGCTGACGCATCGCCAGGCGTTCGTCGACTCCGGCATCCGGCTCGACGAACAGTACCGGAAGAACCCGGTGATCGGGCACTACCGCGACGGCGGCGGCGCCACCGGCGACGCCGGGGCCGACGACGGCTCCGACCTGTTCTTCAAGCGGCATGAGAGCGAGGTCCGGACGCTCATCGACCTCACGACCGAAGTCCCGAGTTGGATCAGCGCGGAATACTGGCGGGAGGACGAGAAGGGCACCACCTCCGGGCGCTATCCCGCGACCAATCCCGGGACCGGGGCTCAGCAGGCGGACCTCGACCGCCTCACCCAGGAAGTCGCCCTGGCCGCCGGCGTCTCGGGCGAGGAGGCCGGCGCGCTGTACGAGCACGTGTACCGCGAATACGACGACTACTCCATCGTACGCACCACCTCCGCGATCCGCACGAACTCGTCGTCCTACGTGGTCCGGCCGCGCGGCGCGACGCATAAGATGAACTCGGACGAGGTCAAGTTCCGCTACGGCGCGCCGGACTCGGCCATGGCGTACACCGGCCAAGTCGGCCGGCGCACGCGGCTCAACACGGACACCGGCTACCGGCTGGACGACTACGTGGGCAGCCTGGCGGCGTCGTATAACCCCTCGGCGCATCTCGCCCTACTGGCGAAGTTCTACGCCCGGGGCGTGCAGATCCGGGAAGTCACCTCGTGGCGGAGCATCCTGGGCACCCAGGGCAACGTCAGCCAGATCGACAAGAACACCGTGCGCGCCGAACTCCAGGGCCGCTACTCCCTGCACATGGCGCAGCTCAAGGCCGGCTACAAGTTCGAGATGAACCACCGGCGGGACGCCCCGACCGAGGTCTTCACGAAAGCCGCCGTCTACGCCGACGGCAACACCTGGGGAGCCTACTCCCAGAACAACCAGGTGGAGACCGAGGACATCAAGCACATCGCCAACCTCGGCGCCTCGGTCGAACTCCCCCTGGGCATCGAAGTGGAAGCCGGGGTGAAGCGCTACCAGGCCAACCGGCCGGCGTACGAGAGCATGCCGGTCTATCAGGACAACGCGAACGGAGGGCTGATGGTGCCGCTCCCGGGCGGCTTCTCGCTGATGAGTTCGGTGGACTACACCCACGAGAAGAACAACAAGTCGAACCTCACCTTCAGCAACGCCACCTACAACAACTACATGGCGGCGCTGAACTGGGCCAGCAAGATGTTCGACATCGGCATCAACGCGGCCCGGCAGAGGACCCGCGCGTACTCCGCGGGCTACTGGGGGACCGCGAACAACTACAGCGGCAGCAACAACGTGGTCAACATGCAGCACGACCCGGGACTGGCGTACCTGTCGAAGGATGACACGATCGGCGCTCAGGTGAACGCCCGCCTGCCCAAGGGTCTGACGGTCAACGGAGGCGGGTCCTACACCAAGTCCAAGGGGGCGATCCCGGTCAGCTTCACCGCGCCCTTCCGGACGACCGGAGTCACCGGGGCGGTGGACACCACGGGAAATGTCACGGATCTGCAGCCGACCGACACGCAGATCTCCCGCGGCAACGTACGCGTGGAGTATGCGGCCACGAAAGACGTCTCCTTGGTCGCCGGCTACAGCGTGGCGCGCTGGACGGACCGGTTGGACTCGGCCCAACGCGGGCACGTGAACATCCTCGAAACGGGGCTGACGGCGAAGTTCTGAAGCAGACTTAGATCCGAGATAGGACGGCCGGCGGCTTACGCCGCCGGCCGTCCTGCGTCAGGCCCGCCATTTAATATCATGTACCCTTCACTGGGAGCGACACGATGACGAAGTTCGGACGATTCGATTTCTCGGGCATCACCCGCCGCCGGCTCCTCATCGCCGCGGCCTGGGTCGCGCTGGTCGGCCTCGTCGTGCTCGGCGGCATGGTGCACTACTCCGAGACCCCCAATTTCTGCAACTCCTGCCACATCATGAAGCCCTACTACGACGCCTGGCAGGGCTCCAAGCACAACAAGATCCGCTGCGTCGAGTGCCATTACCCTCCCGCCGCGCCGCGGACCCTGATCTGGAAGAAGTTCCAGGCCATGTCCCAGGTCGTCAAATACGTGACCCGGACCTATTCCTCCAAGCCCTTCGCCGAGGTCGAGGACGCCTCCTGCCTGCGCTCGGGCTGCCACTCCGCCCGGCTCCTGGAAGGCCGGGTCGTCACCCCCCGGAAGATCCGCTTCGACCACCGGCCCCACCTCAGCCAGGTCCGGCGGGGACGGCAGCTGCGCTGCGTCTCGTGCCACTCCCAGGTCGTGGTCGGCAAGCACATCGAAGTCACCTACGACACGTGCTTCCTCTGCCATTTCAAGGGCCGCGGCGAGGGCAAGGACTTGAAGCCGCTCGGCGGCTGCCTGGGCTGTCACGAGCTCCCGACCGGCGCCTTCCGCATCGGCAACATGACCTACCGGCACACGGATTTCGTCATCAAGCAGGGGGTCTCCTGCGGCAACTGCCACCTGGACGTGGTCCGGGGCAAGGGCGAGGCCCCCAAGGACCGCTGCTTCACCTGCCATAACCAGCCGGAGAAGCTCGCGCACTACGGGGACAGCCCCTTCCTCCACGAGAACCACGTCACCAAGCACAACATCGCGTGCTTTCATTGCCACCAGGAGATGACCCACGGCCATCCGGAGGCGGCGGCCCTGCCGTCCATCTCGGGCTCGACCGCGACCGCGGCCGCTCCGATGCCGGCCGCGCACGCCGGCGCCGCGCTCACCTTCGAGTGCTCCTACTGCCACCAGGGCAAGCACGCCGGCCAGCTGGAGATGTACTCCGGGAAAGCCGCTGCCCTCGGCCTGCCCGAGATGCCCAGCCCCATGTACCTGGCCAGCGTGGACTGCGTCGGCTGCCATTACGCCGAGACCGCCAGCGGGATCGAAGCCGAATTCACCGGAAAGACGGAAAAGGCCTCGGAGAAATCCTGCGTCAAATGCCACGGCCCGAAGTTCAAAGACATCCTGGAAGAGACCCGCACGGAGCTGCGGAAGACCATCGCGGAAGTCTCGGCCAAAGGACTCGCGGCCAGAGGGGCGGTGGCCGAATCTGAACTCAAGGGCAAGGAGCGGACCGCCCTGTCCGCCGCCCTGGGCCGGGCGGAGCGGCAGGTACGCTTCGTCCAGGCGGCCCGCGGCGACCACAACGTCTACCTCGCCTCCGAGGCGCTGCGTCGGGCGGACCGGACCTATTCCGAGGCCGGCAGCAAGACCGGGGCCGAGTTGGCGGACCTTTCGGCGCTCCCCCTGCTCTCCGGGGGCTACTGCGCGACGATGTGCCACCCCAAGCTCGGGGTGAAGATCCCTCCCGAGACGGTCAAGGCCTTCGGAAAGACCATGCCCCACAAGGCGCACACGGACATGAAGGGCTGCGTCGCATGCCATGAGCTGGGGACCCATAAGGTGGCCCCGCTGCGCAAGGATGTGAAAACGACATGCCGGGAATGCCATCCGGACATGAAATAGCGGGGCCGCCCCGGGTCGTCCTCATCGTCGATGACGATCCGGATTTCGTCGCCCTGCTGCGGCATTGCCTGCCCGAGCCCGTGTTCCAGGTCCACCACTGCCCCTACGGAGAGAAGGGGTTGGAGGAGGCGCGCCGGCTCAAGCCCCACCTCATCCTCCTCGACATCATGATGCCCGGCATCCACGGGCTCCACGTCCTGCAGGCCCTGCGCGCCGAGGAGGAGACAGCGCGCATCCGGATCTTCGTCACCTCCAACGTCATGCCCCGCCGCGAGGTCGAGTCCCGGCTCGTGGAGCTCGACGCCGATTTCGTGGACAAGGGCCTCCCCATCCGCGAGATCACCAGCCTCATCGAGCGGACGCTCGGCATCCACTGAGCGCACCCGGACCCTGTCGTTCCTTACTGCGGCCAGGTGACGGTGTAGAGCTGTCCCTTGAACCACTCCTGGGGCGGGCGAGAGCGCTTCACGAACTTCTCGACTTTGACGTCGAACACCTTCCGGCCGGTCCCGGCGGTTTCAAGCGTCGCGGCGACCATGTTGCGGCCGTCCATCATCGGGGCATAGTTCCACAGGAAGGCCACGCCGCCCGGCTCGAGGAGCTTGGGCAGGGCCTTGGCCAGCCGCTCCAGGATGCCTCCGCCGATGTCGCCATCCCAGAAATCGGTGAACGAGGGGGGATTCGGGCCGGGCGGCGGGGCGTCCCATACGGCCGGCATGCTCCAGAACACCGCGTCGAAGCGCTCCCCTGGGAACCGGGGCTCTCCTCTCTCGTCCGCGACGTTGTCTCCGACCAGGGTGCGCACCTCCAACCCTGCGAGCTTTGCGGTGACGCGGGTATTGGCCACCTCCAGCGGATTGATCCCGATCACCCGGATCGGCTGCTTGGTGCGGAACGAGGCGATCCAGGTGTCCACGCCGGTCCCCGGGCCCACGACCAGGATCTTCGCATTCGGACCTAGCTGGAACCGCTTGTAGACTCCCCGCAGATACTCCAATTCATCCGGGGTCATGTTCGCGAGAGCATAGACCGTCGGAAAGGTGGGAATGATGAGGCGATGCTTTCCCGCCGGCTCCCGATCGAATTTCCGGAGGAAGTCCCCGGGCTCCATGCTGGTCAGGATGCGGCCCGCCGGCGGAGTGTCGAGGAAGACCAGCGGACTGAAATCCTCCACGGTCCAGTCCCCGGTCAGGGCGTCAAGTTCGTGGAACCGATAAGGGAAGGCCGGGCGCAGGAACTCGGGAAAGGCTTCGCTGAGGGAACGGTGAGATTCCCTCAGGAACGCATCAATGCGCTTTTGATCTCCCTCGTGAAGGGCGGCGAAAGCCCGCCACTCGGCGCTCCAGGACGGGTCTTGGGAACCCGGGACTTCCATATAGTAGGGGCTCAGATCGAAGTACTTCGGCTGGAGGGCTACCCATTCCTCGCGGCTGCGGGGCTTGGCGGTCTCCGGGAAGACCGGGAAAACGGCGATGAGCCTGTCCTGCCCGTTGTACAACAGGTCGAAGCTGCGCAGGCAGAACACCTTGGTGTTGCCCATCTCCACCGGCAGGATGTTCAGTCCGCGGGCGCTGATCATGTCCGGACACGGACCCTCGTCGAGCGTGATCCGGACGATATGCGAGCCGTCCGAGCGCGGCTGCGGGGGGCCGACCCGCAGGCCATCCCTTGCTGACACCTCGAGCAGGTCCAAGGCGCTTAGAAGCTCATACGCCGGACTGCGTCCAATATCCGCGGCGGCCGGCCCAGCGGGGGCCGCGAGGGCGGATCGGATTCCCAGATTCCAGAGGAGTGCGGCCGCTATCGCCGCGACTTTGAGGCGGCGGTTCCCGCTGGCCATGATCGTCATGATGTCATCTCCCATTTGTTCCGCGCCATAGGATATCCCATCCGCCGGATCACGGCACTGGAGGAGGGGACTGCTTCTTAAGAAGCGGGGAGCCGGGAGCCTCGAACGGCATGGGGCGCTGGAGGCCGGCCGGACTGGGAGTCGCGGTTGCGGGGACCTGCCCGCGCTCCAGCCGGTCGAAGACGGAATGCAGGACGGCGGCCAGGAGGACGAGGCCGAGGAAGCCCGCCAGGACCCACGTCAAGCGGCCCCGGAACAGCGCCGCGGCGGGCCGCCGCCGGACGGGACCCGCGCCCGGGCCGCCGGCAGGCGCGGCGGAAGGATGGGAGGACTTCAGCCGCGGCGCGGGATGGGAGCGCGCGGGCGACGGCTTGGGGGCGCGGCCGGAGAGCGCCGCGGGGACCGGCCCGCCCGGGGCCCTGGCGAAGAGGGCGCGCAACTCCGGGAAATCGCGGGCCGGCTTCCAGGCGGCCTCGGTCGCGGCCCCTTCCGGAGCCACGACCGTTCCGGGGCCGAAGCCCGGGAGCCCCTTCAGCCGTCCCGGCTCGTAAGGCCCGGCGGCGGACTTGCCCGTGAACACCCAAAACCGCTTCAAAATCCCCCCACCCTAGCCCTCCCCCGCAAGGGGGGAGGGAATTTGCTCACCGCCCTCCCCCGCAAGGGGGGAGGGGATATTCTCCCCTAATAAGGGAATAAGTCGCCGATCTTGAGCTCGGTCAACGTTCCCAGCTTCTCCAAGGACTTCAGGTCCACCCGGTCGCGGTTGCCCAGGACGTAGACCGTCAGCGGCCGCTCGCGGAACCGGGCCGAGAAGCGGACCAGGTCATCGAGCTTGTAGGACAGCGCCTTCCGCATCCGGGCCGGCCGCGGGTCCCCGCGCAGGCCCTGGTCCTCCCAATCCATCACCGTTCCCGGGACGGCGCGGAACTTGACGGGGCTGGTGCGGTAGTCCTGCTCGATGGAGTTGCGCGACTCCTGGAACCGGCTCTCGGACGGCGGCAGTTGGTGCAGGAGCTTGAGCAGGAGCTCGGTGGCCTCGATGGTCTTGTCCCCCTGAGTGCCGAGCATGCCGGCCACCCGGTTCATGTCGCCCTTGCGCCCCCCCATGAGGTAGCCCGCCCAAGCGGAATAGGCCAGGGCCCGGGCCTCGCGGATCTCCTGGAAGGCCACCGCGCTCATGCCGCCGCCCATGTAGTTGGCGTAGTAGCGGTAGTCCACGTAGTTCTTGGGGTCGTAGGCTTCGTCGGCGGAGTACACCCCGATCTGGGACTGCACCATGTCCCGATGCACGAAGAACACCTGGGGCTTGCCCGTCTTCACATATCGGCGCGTCTCCGGCTTGGGCGTGGGCTGGTAGACCGCCCCCGGCTCCGCCAGGAGTCTCGCCGCCGCGTCCGCGGACAGGGTCCCGATGTAGCCCGTCCGGCGCTGCCAGCCGAAGACGCCTTTGAGGAGGCGCTTGAGGTCCTCTTCCTTCAGGGAGCGGATCTCGGCGTCGGTGAGCGAGTTCAGGACCGAGCTCTCCGGGCCCCGCTGGACCTTCTCCGACAGGGCGGCGTTGACGGCGTCGGGGTCCACCTTGTTGTCCTTGTGCTGGCCGATCCAAATGTCGGCCATCTTGGCCAGGGTATCCGGAGCGATGTTGGGCTCCTGGAAGCGCAGCCGCAGCAGCTTCAGTCCCTCGGGCAGGTTGGCCTCGATGCCGCTCAAGCTGACGCGGGACTCCTCGTCATCGCAGCCCGCGTCCATGCTGAGCCCCAGCCCGTAGAGCTTGCGCTTGAACTCCTCGGCGCTCAGCGCCCCGGCCCCGGCCTTATCCAGCAGGCGGAAGGCGGCGCAGAGGCTGCGCTCGTGCTTCTGCCCCCGTTCGAAGTTGAAGCTCAGGGAGAAGAGGTCGTTGACGGGATTCTTGACCGCGTAAAGCCGGCCCGACGGAGAAGAGCGCACGGAATAATCCCGCCCCGCCTTGATCCACTTGGGCGCGATGACGGGGGCCGGGATCTTGAGCAGTTCTCCGAAGAAGGCCGACTCCCGCCCTTGGGCGATGTCCATCTTGGTGAAGGCCGGCTTCGGGATGGAGGGGACTTCGGGTTTTCCCTTGCGGCGGTAGACCACCGCGCGACCCGGCCCGAGGTACTGCCGGGCCACGCGCACCACGTCCGCCTTGGTCACCGCGCGCAGACGCTTGAGCCAGTCCGCTTTGTGCGCCCAGTCCTCGTAGCCCACGAAGGCGTCCGCCATGGCCGCGACCCGGCCCGCGTTCGATTCCAGCTTGTATTTCTCCGCGATCTCGAAGTTGAGGATGTTGGCCTTGAGGTCCTCCTCGCTGAACTCCCCCTCCTGGACCGCCTTCACGGTCTCCAGGAGCAGGGCCTCCGCCTCCTCAAGGGTCTGGCCCTCCTTGGGGTTGGCCGAGAGGTACCAAGCCCCCCCTTCCGTATGGGCCTGCCCGTACGAGCCCGCGCGCTTGACCCGCTGCGCCTGGTTGAGGCGTAGATTGACCAGGCCGGACTCGGAGTTGTCGAACACCATGTCCATGACCCGCAGGGCGTCCGCGTCGGGATGGAGCTTGGCCGCGGCGGGCCAGGCCACGACCACGGCCTCCTCGGCCTCGTACTTCACCTCCACCTTCTTCGGCTGGTCGAGCTTCGGGAGCGGGGTCGCGGGCCGCGCCTCCAGAGGCTTCGGCTGCCACTGTCCGAGGGTCCGCTCCAGCAGGGCCAGGATCTCGGCGGTCTGGAAGTCGCCGGAAAGGGCGACGGCCATGTTATTGGGAACGTAGTTCGAGCCGTAGAAGCGGTACATCTTCTCCAAGGACGGGTTCTTCAGGTGCGCGATGGTGCCGATGATGGGGCGTCCGTAAGGGTGCCGGTCCCAGAGCGCGGCCTCCGTCGCCTCGCCCAGGATGTCGTCCGGATCGTCCATCGAGCGGTTCTTCTCCTCATAGACCGTCTCGATCTCCGTCTGGAAGAGCCGGAAGACCGGATGCTGGAAGCGGTCGCCCTCCAGGCGCGCCCAGGCCTCCAGGCGGTTCTTGGGCATATCGCAGATATAGACCGTCTGCTCATTGGAGGTGAAGGCGTTCACCCCGCGGATGCCGAGAGCCTTATAGAGCTTGTCCATCTCGTTGGGGACGGCGTAGGCGCCCGCCTCCTGGTTGGCCCGGTCTATGCGGGAGTAGACCTCCCGGCGCTGCTCCGGGTCCGCGGTGCGGAAGAGCTCCTCATAGAGCTGGAGGATGCGGTCCAGGCTCGCGGCTTCCTTGCCGTAGTCGGTGGTCCCCAGCCGCCGGCTGCCTTTGAAGAGCATGTGTTCCAGGTAATGGGCCATCCCGGTGGAATCCCCCGGGTCCTGGGCGCCGCCGGCGCGCACCGCGATCCAAGCCGAGATGCGGGGCTCCTGGTCGTTGGGGCTCAGGTAGACGGTCAGGCCGTTGCGCAGGCGATGCACCGTCACCTTCATGGGGTCGCCGGCCAAGGGGGCCGGATAGAGGACGGGGAAGCGCGAGCCGGTCTCCCAGACGGCCGGACCGGCCCCGGGCACGCGGTCGGTCGCCCGGTCCTGTCCGAAGACTGCGGGACGGGCGAAGCCGAGACAGAGCAGCGCTGCCAACGGGACCGTCAGGGTCTTGTTCATGTTCGACTCCTTGAGAAACCCCCCACCTCTATCCTCCCCCGCAAGGGGGGAGGAAGCGCATATCAGACCAGCGACCCGGCCGGGGACCGTTCCCCGGCCTCGAGGACCCGATGGGCGGCTTCGCTCCCGGAGCGCACGCACTCCGGTATACCGATGCCGCGGAACGACGACCCCGCCAGCAGAAGCCCGGGATGCCCCTGCAGCCGGGCGTCCATCCGCTCAAGACGCGCGATGTGACCGACCTCGTATTGGGGGTTCGAATCGGGCCAGCGGAAGAGCTTCACCCGCTCCGGGGGGGCCGTGACGCCCATGATGGAACGCAGGTCCCCGAGCACGATGTCGAGCAGCTCCCCGTCGGGCTTGCCCACGACCGAATCCCTTCCGAAGCCACCCATATAGCACCGTATCACGGTATGTCCGGGCGGCGTCAGCCCGGGGTACTTGTTCGAGGTGAAGGTTACGCCGGTGAGGGATTTCCCCTCCCGCCGGTCCACCAGGAAGCCGAATCCCTCGTAGCCCCGGGGGAAGCCCGCGCTCGGGAAGACCAGGTTCACGGTGGCGGTGGAGGCGAAGCGTATGCCGGCGAGCTCGCCTGCGAGGCCGGGGTCGCACTCTCGCAGGAGGCCCGCGTCCTTGTCCGCGGGGACCGCCAGGACCACAGAGTCCGCGCGCACGAGCTCGCCGCCGGCCACGGCCACGCGCCACTTGCCGTCCGGGGACCGCGACACTCCCAGGACCTGTGTCTTGCGGCGCACGACGTCCCCCGGAATCCGCCGCTCCAGAGTCTGCACGAAGCGGTACATGCCCCCCCGCAGGGTCATGAACATGGTGATGCCCTGGGACGCGGGCGGGCGGTGGCGCATGGCGGCCCTCATCCCCAGCATCATGCTCCGATGCTGGCGCTCCATCTCCTTGAATTGGGGGAAGGTGGCGGCCAGGCTGAGCTGGTCCGGGTCGCCGGAGAAGATGCCGGACATGATGGGACCCACCACGGTCTCCAGGGCCTCGTCGCCGAAGCGCCGGCGCGCGAACGCGCCCAGAGACTCGTCCGCCGCGCCGTCCCCGCGCGGGAGCACGTAGTCCAGGCCCATGCGCAGTTTCGCCGCCCACGGCACGAGGTCGGACAGGAGGAACGGGATGACCTTGGCCGGCGCCATGAGGAGCAAACCCTCGGGATAACGGCGCAGCCGCCCGCGCGTATAGAGGTAGAGGTTCTTGGAGACGGTGTTGGTCGCCACGAGCGCGTCCGACAGCCCGATCTCGCGCATGAGTTCGAGGGCCCAGGGCTTGGCCGTCAAGAAGGAATCCGGGCCGCACTCAAAGACGAACGGGCCGTCCGACTCGCTGCGGATCTTCCCGCCCAGCCGCTCGGAGGCCTCCAGGAGCACGGGCTCCACGCCGCCGCCCTGGATAAGCCGGTGGACGCACGCGAGGCCCGTGATGCCGCCGCCGATGACCGCGACCCGCCGGCTCACGCGGCCAGCCTCCCCAAGACGACCTCGGCCATGGCAGCGATGAGCGGGGCGCTCGCGTTGGGGGTCGCGGCCCGGGTGAAGCGCAGGCCCAGCCCCGCGGCCTCGCCCTGCAGGAGCACGTCCAGGTCGTAGAGGGTCTCCATGTGCTCGGACACGAAGCCGATGGGGGCGACCAGGACGCTGCGGACCCCGGTGCCGGCCAGGCGCCGCAGCTCCTCCGCGGCTTCCGGGCCGAGCCAGGGGTCGCGGACCCCGTCCGGACGGCTCTGGTACGCCAGCGTGTGCCGGGAGAACCCGGCCCGCTCGGCCGCTCCGCGCGCCGCGGCCGCGACCTGGGCGGGGTAGGGGCACCCGGCCGAGACCCAGGACTGCGGCATGCTGTGCGCGGTCAGAAGCAGCGCGGTCCCCTCCCGCTCCGCGGCAGGGAGCCGGGACGCGGCGTCCCGGATCGAGGCGGCGTAGGCCTCAAGGAGTCCGGGCTGGTCGTGCCAGCTCCGGATGCGCTCCGTGCGCAAGGGTCGTCCGGTCCCGGCCAGGGCCTGGTCCAGGCGCTCGAAGTAGCCGTCGACCACCTTGCCCGAGTCGTACGGGGTCAGGGACATGGCGATGACCGCGTCGTGCCCCGCCGCCGCGATGCGCGCGGCGGCCTCGGCGATGCGCGGCTCGGAATGCAGCATGCCCACGTAGACGGGCAGGGACCCGCCCGCGGCCGCCAGACGCGCGGCCAGGGCCTCCGCTTGGGCTCCGGTGATGCGGTGGAACGGGGAGGCGCCGCCGACCAGACGCAGACGCTCCACGAATTCGCGGATCAAAGACTCGGAGGGGGGCCGGCCGCCGCGGACGTCCGCCAGGAAAGCGGGGATCTCCTCCGGGCTCCGGGCGGCGCCGTACGCCATCAGGAGCACGCAGGGGTTCTTCACGCGGTCCATTCGTGGACCCAGTCCACCACGGCCCGGACGCTGTCCGGGGGGGTGTGCTGGAGGATGCCGTGCCCCAGATTGAAGATGTGCCCGGGCCGCCCCCCGGCGCCGCGCAGGACCTTGCGCACCTCCGCGGCGAGCAGCCGGCGGGGCAGGAAGAGATGCGTCGGATCGAGGTTCCCCTGCACGGCGCGGCCGGGACCGATGCGCTTGCGGGCCTCGTCCATAGGGGTGCGCCAATCCACGCCCACGACGCTGCCGCCCGCGTCGCGGAAGCTCTCGAGGAAAGGCCCGGTCCCGGTGCCGAAATGGATGACCGGGACGCCGGTCCGCGCCGCCGCGCGCAGGACGCGGCGCGAGTAGGGCTGGGCGAAGCGCTCGTAGTCCTCGCGGGACAGGGCGCCGACCCAGCTGTCGAAGAGCTGCACGGCCTGGGCGCCGGCCGCCACCTGCGCCCGGAGGAAATCAGCGATCACGACTGAGAGCTTGCCCAGCAGGCGGTCCCACAGCGCGGGCGCGGCGCGCATCATGTTCTTGGTGAGGCGGAAATCCTTGGACGGCCCCCCCTCGATCATGTAGCTGGCGAGGGTGAAGGGGGCGCCCGCGAAGCCGATGAGGGGGGTGCCCCCGTCGAGCTCGCGCCTCAGGAGCCGCACGGCCTCCAAGACGTACCCCAAGCCTTCCTCCGGGTCCACCCGGCGCAGGCGGGCCACATCGCGGGCGGTCCGGACCGGCGGGCAGATCGCGGGTCCCTCCCCCTTTACGAAATCGAGCTTGAGGCCCATCGGCTCCACCGGGAGCAGGATGTCCGCGAACAGGATGGCCGCGTCGACCCCGAGCCGGCGCACCGGCTGGAGGGTGATCTCGACGGCGAGGTCGGGCCTGCGGCAGAGCTCCAGCATGGTATGGCGGGAGCGCAGACGCCGGTATTCGGGGAGGTAGCGGCCGGCCTGACGCATGAACCAGATCGGGACGGCGTCCGTCTTCTCGCGCCGGCAGGCTTGCAGGAATCGCATGACGAGATTTTACTACATGGCGAGTAGCGGGTGGAGCCGAGCAGTTTCGCTGAACATTCCGTACAATAGGCATATGGCTCAGCCCTTCTTGTTGGCGCTGCTCCTGGCGGCCGCCGCTCCCGGCTCGGCCGCGGAGACGCCGCCGGCGGCCGCGCCGGCCCCCAGCACCGCCGCGGTCCCGGCCGCCCCCAGCACGGCGACGGCCCGGACCCGGGGGGAAGGGGCGTCCCCTTTCAACGTGTCCTTCTGGTACGACGAGCGCGGCACCCGGGTGAACCTGGACTACCGCCTGCGCTGGGATTTCTCGGACGTCCGGCGCCTCCCGGGCGCCTCGATGGACGCGCTGCGCTCCCCCATCGCCAGCCTCGAGACCCTGACCTGGGATCTGACCCGAGGCGCCTCCATCGGCGTCTACGGAGTCCGCATCCGGCCCGCGCGGATGCTGGTGCGCCAGGGACCTCCGGCGGGGACGCCCGGCGCCGGAACCGTCGGGGCCGGGGTCGAGGCCGACCCCTCGCCTTGGAGCAGCCGCTTCAAGCTCTCCCTGACCCCGGTCATACAGGACATCCGCCGAGACCTGCGCAGCACCATCCGGCGGCAGCTGGTGACCTCCGGCGTGGACGCGGCCCTGCCCCAGGCCCGCGGCGCCAGCCGGGCGCAGAAGGAAGCCCTGGCCGACGACGCCTTCCACGCGGGGGAATCCATGGGGCTGGACCCGGACCGGCTGCAGTCCGACATCCTCGACGACATCAATGAAGAACTCGGTCCCGGCCGCTGATCCCATGTAGTGTACCCAACGCTTCTTTGCATTTGAAAAGCCGTCATGCCGGCGCCAGCCGGTAGCCGGCGTGTGGAACGGATTCGACAATCCTGTTCTGGCGCCTGGACCCCGGCTTTCGCCGGGGTGACGAATGCAATTGGACTTATGACTCACTACACTGGGGATTCCCCTCTCCCGCTTCAGCGGGGGCGCCCTCCGCAGAGCTCCGGGCACGCCGGCCGGCCAAAGGCCGGACGGCTCCGGCCGGGGGTAGGGGTGGGGATCTCCTATTTATAGGAGAAGAGCATCGCGTAAATGATGCAGACGACGAGCACGAGCCCGAGCGTGAGCGCCGTCCACCCGAAGATGCGGATGGCCCGGATCAGGTAGGGCGGGAGGGGGTCGATGAGCCGGGCCTCGAGCCCGCCGCTCGCGACCAGGGCCGCGTACTCGTCGGGCCGCTCGCGCTTGAGCTCACCCACCGACACGCGCCCCGTGAAGATGGAGATGTCCATGGGGAACTTCTCCGGGCGGAAGTGCGTATTGAAGAAGTGTATGGTGAAGATGAAGCCCGAGGCCAGGAGCGCCTCGTCGGAATGGACGATGGTCGCCACGTTGAGCATCCAGCCGGGCAGGACATGGGTCACGAGCTCCGGGAACCAGAGGGCCACCCCGGTGGAACCGATGATGGCGATGCCCCAGAACACCGCGAAATAGTCGAACTTCTCCCAGTAGGTCCAGCGCCCGTACTGCGGCCTGGGCCCCCGGCCGAGGTACCACTTCATGGTCTCGAAGACCTCGCGCAGGTCCCGCCAAGTGAACATCATCGTGTCGGGTCCGAACAGGAACCCGAGCACCCCCCCCGGGGCGCCGCGCAGGCGCTGGAAAAGGTCCCGGAGATGGAACAGGAACAGGCCGAACATCACGACGGCGGCCAGGCGATGGAGGTAGCCCGCGGTGACGAAGCCCCCGAAGAGATGGGAGAGGAGCACGGCCCAGCGGGTATAGGAGAATTTCAGCGTCATCCCGGTCATCGCGAGGAGGAGGAAGCTCGACACCATGACCACGTGCATGACCCGGTAGCGGGGCTCGAAGCGCATGTACTGCTTCTGGGCCGGATCGTACTCCTCCGGAGGGTGCTCGCGCCGCATCTGCAGGGATTTCGGCAGCCACAGGAGCGTGTGCACCCCGGCGCCGATGAAGGTCCCCACCAGGAGCGCGGTCATGGCCCAGAAGGTCAGGAAGATGAGGGGGTACTTCTTGGGGTCGTTGTGCGTGCTGTGGGTCAAATAGCCGGCGAAGCGGCGGCCCGCCCCGGGATGGCACTTCCGGCAGGTCTCCAGGATGTTCTGACGGCTGAGGCGGGAGCGGGTGTCGTTGACCGCGAAGATGTCGTGGGCGCCGTGGCAGTCGTGGCACTTGGCCGTCTTCCCGTAGCCCAGCTGGGAGACCTTCCCGTGGTAGGTCTCGAAATAGGTCTCAGCCACGTCGCCGTGGCATTGCCCGCAGCGCTGCATGATGCCGATGCGGAACTGGTCGGCATCCGCGCGCTGGATGCTGTGCGCGCTGTGGCAGGTCCGGCAGGTCGGCAGGGAACCGCCCTTCGGGGCCTTGCCCGTGGCGTGGATGCTCTGCGCGAACTGCTCGTAGATGCCGTTGTGGCACTGGGAGCAGGTGTTCGGGATGTTGCGCTCGTTGACGCTCGAGGCCGGGTCCTGGGCGGGCAGGATGGCGTGGGCCGTGTGGCAGTTGGTGCACATGGCCGTCACGGTGAGGCCGCTCTTGAGCAGGCCTTTGCCGTGGATGCTCTCGGTGTAGTTCCCGGTGATCTCGTGCTCCGCCCCCTTATAACGGAGAGCGGCCTTTTCCCCCTCGCGGTGGCAGCGGGCGCAGAGCTTGGGCACGTTGGTGGGGAAGGTATTGGACTGGCGGTCGCTCTTGCGCCGCATGCCATGCTCGCCGTGGCACTCGGCGCACGCGGGGGCGTTGGGGTCGCCCTTCAAAAACAGCGCCCCATGCACGCTCGTGGCGTATTTCTGCACGACCGCCCCGTGGCAGATGGAGCAGTCCACCTTCTTGATGACGGTGGCGCAGGTGCGCACCTTCGACGGAGTGACGCCGGTGTGGCACTGGGCGCAGGCGGTCTCGCTGTGGGGCGAATCCTTGAGCGCGTCCAGCTTCACATAGAGGGACTTCGCGTCCGCGGCCCGGCGCAGGTTCGGGTTTCCGTGGCAGGTCATGCAGTCGCGGTTGGCCATGCCCTGCTCGTAGAAGACCTTCCGGACCTTATGGGGCTGATGGCAGTCCACGCAGGCCGGGATGGCGTTCGGCTTGGATTCCCAGAGCTTGCCGTCGATGATCTTGCGGTGGACCGACTCGATCTGCGCGTGGCACTGCATGCAGGTCCGGGAGATGTTCCCCCGCGCGATGCTCGAGCGCGCGTCCGTGTGGGGCAGGATATGATGGGCCGTGTGGCAGGAGGTGCAGGTGGCGCTGACGGACAGGCCCTTGTTGAGCAGGCCCTCCCCGTGCATGGAGATGGAGTAGTTCTGCACGATCTCGTGCTGGTGGATGTTGCGCTGGCGCATCACCGGCGAGCCCTCGCTGTGGCAGGAGCCGCACACGTAGGGGACCTTCATGGGGAGCACGGAGGACTCCGGACTCTTCACCGGCATGATGGCGTGACTGCCATGGCAGCTCGCGCAGCGGGGAGCCAGGGGGTCCCCCTTGGCCAGGGCCTTCCCGTGCAGGCTGTCGGCGAACAGCGCCTGCTGGCCGCCGTGGCAGGCGCCGCAGTCCACGGGCTTGAGCGGGGCGGCATGGGGGAAGTCGGACCCCTGCAGGTCCGCGTGGCAGCCGACGCAGCCCGCCGCGGCGTGCACGGACTTCGCGAAGGTCCCGCCGTCCACGAACAGGGGCCGGGGCTTCCCGTTGCGCTCCCCCTGGAAGGTCTTCTCCCCGTGACAGCCGAGGCAGGCCTCGGCATCCGGCCCCTCGGCGCCGGACGCCGGGAGCCCCTGGGACAGACCTAGGACGAGGATCAGCAGCGCGGACGCAGATCTGGAACACAGCCCCATGACGGAGCATATACTAGTATCATTCACATGTACCCTACAATATCCCCTGCGCGGCCCGGCCGCGGGCCATAGGACCGCCATCCGGGGGGGTCCTTTTCCAGGGCAGGCCTAGCCCGGAAGCCCCATGCGTTTCCTCCCCTCATGAGGTATCCTTATCGCAAGGAATCAAAGCACCGTTTTCAGAGCCCCCTAACCACCTCCAGGGGGCTCTGCGCTTTACAGCCGTCGCGGGCTTAGAAGTTCAGGGCCTCTGGAGGCCGTTAAGGATCCGCTCCAAGGTCGGGATGTCCAGTTTGTCCAGGTCCTGTACCGGCGGCGGCAGGCCGCCTGAGGTCTGGGGCGGGGCACCGTTCCCCTGGTTCGGCGCAGGGCTCTTGCGGCCGAACTCCCT
>MGTY01000088.1 GCA_001799695.1 Elusimicrobia bacterium GWA2_69_24 | reverse complement strand
CACCGCGTAGAAATGATGCAGGTCGGTGAGGGCGGCCGGCAGGAGGTCGGTGGGGAGCATGCGCTTCTCGCGGACTTCGAAGACCTGGGCCAGCTTCTTGCCCACCCGCCGGGTGGTGGCGGAGGTCGATTCGCGCTCGGAGGTCGCATCCTTGTGCCGGGCGTTCTTGATCGCCTGGCGCATCGAGACGAAGCCGGCCTTGCCCTTCTCGCGGTAGTGGACGTGGTAGGCGGCGCGCCAGGTCCCGCCCTTCAGCGCGGGGCCGACGACATGGACCGATCTGCCGGTGGGCGTCGTCTGCTCGAAGGAGCCCCAGGCGGCCGGGATCTCGCAGGCGAACATCCGGCTGGGCGGAGAATAGCGGATTAGCCCCTGTTCGGAGGCCGGGGGCTCGGCGGCGCGGGCCGCGGCGAGCGCGCCGAGGCATAGCGCCATGGCGGGCAGGAGGCTCCTCATGGGACCTTCCTCGCCCGCTCGTCAGCCTCGAGCCAGGCCGCGGCGGCGGCGGAATCGCTCCTGGGAAAGAGCACCGAGGTCTCCCGGATGGGCGCGGCGGAGGCGGGCGCCAGCTCGGCGGAGCGCAGGACCGAAGCCTCCTGTTCGGGGGTGGGGGCCGCCAGGCCCTGCATCATGAAGTCCACGTAGTCGTCGGGGTTCTCCCGCCACTCGCGGTACAGGATTGCGCGTTCCCGGTCCAGGACGTACTCGCGCCCCGTGTCCGTCTCATAGGCCTTGTAGAAGCTGAACTCCGCGGCCGCGGCGCGCAGGGCCGAGTACACATCGCTGCCCCAGCCCCGGGTCTGCGCGTCCAGGAGCAGGAGAGCGTTGAACAGCGCCCCGGCCATGGCCTCGGGGGAACGGCGCAGCCGCCGGGACTTGTCAGCGTACACGCGCAGGTTCCCCAGGTCGTCGTCCCGGATGTCCTTGTCCCAGGCTTCCTCCCGGGAAAGGGCCTGCATGGCCGGAGGGGGGAGTTTGTGCCGCTCGTAGAACCGCGGGTCATCGGGCAGGAGGAAGACGCCGCCGTTGCCCAGCAGGCGCTTGGGCTTCAGGAGGACCGGGCCGTCGTGCACCGCGATCTGGGTCCGGTTGGCGGATGAGCCGTCCAGCTTGGAGAGTCCGACCGCCGCGTGGACGCCGGCCTTGCGGGAATCGATTACGATGTGGGGCATCTTCTCGGTCAGGACGCCCAGGGCGGCGCGCCGTTCCGGGTCGCGCGCGTGGCGGCCGATCAGGGAGAGCAGGGTCTTCACGTCGTCGGCGTAAGGAGCCTTCTCCAGGAAGGCGGGAAGGCCGGCGGGGTCGTAAGAAGCGTAGGGAGGCTCGGGAGATTGGGACATCGGGACGGCCGCGGGCCCGGAGGGGATCTCCCGGGGCGGCGGGGGGGCGGCGGGCTCGGACAGGAATTCGATCTTGCCTTCGCTCGCCGGGGCCGGTGGTTCGACCGCGCCCGCCGCAGGCGCGGCGACGGGGGCCGGTACGGGGACCGGAGCCGGGGTCGGAACCGGCAAGGCGGGCGGAGCCGGTACGGGAGCCGGGATCGGAGCCGGGGCCGGTGCGGGATGCGGGACCGGAGCCGGGACCGGAGCCGGGACCGGAGCCGGGACCGGAGCCGGCGCAGGGGCAGCCGCGGGAGCCGCGGCCGGCGGCGCGGCAGGGGCGACCGGAGCTTCAGCCGGGACGGCGGGCTCCGGCGCCTCCTTCGGGACCAGTCCTCCGAGTTCCTGTTCCGTGGGCAAGGTCGGGGGGGGCTGGAGGTCCGAGAGGGGCGCGGCGGGGGAGGGCGGCGCCGCGGCAGGGGCCGTCGAGACCGCCGGCGCCGCAGCCGCCTGGGCCGGCGCCGGGACGGGGTCGGTCGGCGGCGGCAATCCCGCCAGTCCCTTCTCGCTCCGAGCCCTGATTCCGAGCGGCATGAGCGTCCCGGCCAGGGTGTCCAGCGGGGATTCCGTGGGAAGCCGGACGTCCTCGGACACCGTGGCGGCGGAGATGGCGCGGACTTCCGGGGGCAGGGTCGCGGAGCTGTCCTTGGGCAGGGCTCCGTTCATCTCCTGGAGCTCCCGGAGCGAGAAGTTCGGGCTCAATTCGGCGCGGGTGCCGTGGGCGAGCAGGGGCCAGTTCTGGCGGGCCAGCGCGCGCAGTTCCTCCCGGTCGGCGTCCGCGAGCTTGTCGGGGGACGGGCTCCGGCTGTAGATCAGGCGGATGGCGAGCAGGGCGGTCAGGCGTTGGCGGCTGCGGAGGTCCTCGAGGAGGTAGAACATCTCGCTGGAGCCGAGGGGGCGGCGGGTCTTGGGATCGCGGATGCCTCCCGCGGGATCGAACGAGTAGGCGGCCTGCGTGAGCAGGAGGAAGTCCAGGTTCGAGAGCGGGGTCTTGTTGATGTCGAAGGGGGCGTCCTGATCGATCTCCGCGACCGGGGTCTCGGGAGAGGTCGGGAAGGGGTCCGATGCGTCGGCGCAGAAGCCGGGGCGCGAGGTCCCGAACAGGATGAGGAGGAGGGCGCAGCGCGCGAAGCGCATAGCCTCATTATAATACTATTCCCGTTCGAGTCGCTCCACCAACCGCCGCACCGCGGGCATCCGGGAGCCCTTCGCGGCATGCAGGACCCGGGCCTTTTCCGCGGCGTTCTCCGCTCGCCTGGCCTGGCGCAGGGCGACCAATGCGGGATAGGCCAAAGTGACCTCGTCGCCCATCTCCGAGGCGGCGCCGGGTCTGGAGCAGTCCGCCAGGCTCAGGCACGGAGGCTCGCTCACGACTTCCCGCAGGAAGTCCCAATCCGCGGCGGAACCGAGGTTCAGCCCGAGCAGGTAGACGATGGTCCCGCGTTCGTTGCGGCGCTCGGGCGCCAACTGCCGGTAGCGGAGCCGGAACCGCTGTTTCGTCTCCGCCGAGAGCCCTTGGAAATCCCGGTCCAGCCGCGGGTCGTTGTCGTTGCGGGAGACCAGGATATCGTCGAGCAGGCGGAGCTTGGGGTCAGGACCGCTCTTCCAGCAGCCGGCCGCAGCCGCGCAGAAGAGCAGCACCGGGAGGACTCCCCGCCTCATCTATAAAGGTCGTCGATGATCTGCTTGCGGGCCTTCGCGTCGGTGACGCGGCCGAACTGGTCGTCCGCGTAGAGCCCCGCGTCCATCTTCACCTTGTCGGTGCAGCTGGAGCAGAACTTCTGGATGTTCTTGAGCATGATCATGGAGGAGCCGTAGGACCCGAAGGGGGTCTTGTCGCAGGCCGGTTCGCCGGCCAGGGAGGCTCCGGTCCAGATGCTCGTCATGTCGTTGCCGTTCTCGTCCCGGAAGGGCTCGGGACAGGAGGCGTGAGGATAGTTGCCGTGGCTGACCTCGGTGTGGCGGGCCTCGTGGAACACCACCATCATCCGGGAAACCTGCGGGTGGCTGAAGCGGATGTAGTTCTGGGTCAGCCACATCTTCCACGGGTTGAAAAAGGGGATGACGCAGGCCACGGCGTTGCCGTTGCCGCAGTCGTCCATGCCGATGCCCTTCACGCGGGACTCGAAGAACCGGGTATAGGCTGCCCCGTCCACAGCCCCGAAGATCTGGGCGTGGAGTTTTGAGGCGCCCTGGCCCTGCAGCCCTCCGATGAACGCCAGGTCGTCGCGCATCTGGCTCTGGATGTCCGCGGGCACGTCGGAGTCGAAGGTGTACTTCATCGCGGCGAACTCCTTCGACATGGGGCCGAAGCGCTTGGGCACCGCGGCGACCTCTTCGGCCGAGAAATAGAACAGGTCCTTGCCGGACTGCTTGGAGTAGCGGGGCTTCTCCGGCATCGCGGACATGGGGGAGACGACCGGGGCGCCTGCCACCGCGGCCGGGGCGTCGGGCAATCCCTTCAGCAGGGAAGAATCGTCGGGTTCGGCGAAGGCGACGGCGGCCAGCAAAGATAGGGGGAGCGATAGGAAGGCAGGATGCACTCGGCGCATGGATTCTCCTTTGCGGTCGCCCTAAGAATGCCTGAAAGGCCCAGGTTCCCCAATGGTCCTTGAGCCTACGCCAAAATGGGCCCTAGGGCCCAGATTCGTGGAGCGCCTCGCGCCCGGCTCCCGCGTCCCGGGCCGAGGTCCCATAATAGGATGGGACCATTGGCGTTGCCTTCCTGCCTCCATGGCCCATGCCCGGTTTTCGATGAGGACCTACAATCAGAATAAGATGAGGCTGCGGGCGTTCAATAAGGCGTGTGCGGTGTTCCTCTCGGCAGCCCTGCTGTCCGCCCAGCAGGGCTTCTTCGTTCCGGAGGTCTTCGCCGCCGTCGTCTCCGTCCCTCAGACCGTGAACGCTCCGGTCGGCGTCCAAGGTGCGGCCGTCTCCGGGGCGGCGCTGTTCACCTTCCGTGGAGGGGACGGGAACATCGGGGCCGCGGCCGGCCCGGTCTCCGGCCTCGCCGGAGTCCTGCCCTCGATCTCCCCTGCCGGGACTCCGAATATCGTCGGGGCGCGCCCGCTGGCGCAGGAGGGCGTCGCGGTCTCGCCGGTCGGACCGCTTTCGGTCGCGGTCGCCTCCGCGTTCAACGTGATCCCCCCGGTCGCGCGTGATGCCGGCCCCGCCGCATCGGCCGCCCCCACGCTGCGCGCGCTCTCCGCTTCCTCGATCCAGGTGCCCGCGGTCGTCCCCGTCTCCGGGAAGACCGGGTCGTTCTCCGGGCTCTCGAAGCTCGGCCGTGCGGTTTTCGGCGGGCGCACGGAGGGGACGGATGCGGGCGCTTTGCGGCAGGCGTATGACGGAGGCCAAGGAAGCTCCGAGGGCGGCGGGGCAGTCCAGGCCGCGCGTCCCGGCCTAGTGCGCAGCCGGCTTCAGAAGGTCTCCCGGGTTTCCGGCCGGTCGTCGGTGAGCGCGGCGGATTACCGCGCGCTCAAGGAGCTCCGGCAGATCCTGGGCGACGGCACGGCCGCTCTTGGCCGCCAGATCGAAGCGTTCGGCTTCCAGTCTCCCTCCGGGGGGACCGTCAAGGCGCGTTCCGCGGGCCTCGAGGGTTTCCTCTATAGCAAGCTCGACCTGGAGAAATGGTGGGGTGCGCAGGCTATGGCTGACCAGCTCCCTTATTTCTTCCTCTATATCGAGGCGCTCCTCGAGCCCGTGGCTTGGGCCAAGCCTTTGCGCGATGAGTTCAAAGCCCTGCGGGAATCCCGGCGGCCGGTCCTGGAGAAGAACGCCGCCTTGAACAGCCTCCTCATCGACACCGTCCGCGACCTGCAGGCCCGGCACGCGGCCCTCGACGGCGCCTCGTGGGGCCGCTCCGCGGGGATATACATGATCCTCGCCCGGGCGTACAACCGCATGAAGCCCGGCAAGGACTTCTTCGAGTCCATCGACGATTCCGAGTTCGAACGGATCCGCCGCGAGACGGGTTCCAACGTGATCTGGCTGCTCGACATCTTCGAGATCGGCGAGCTGCGCCGCTGGGGCACGGGCGGCGGCTCACCCTACGCCATCCGCGGCTACAAGGTCAAGCAGTCCTTGGGCGGGGACGCCGCGTTCCAGGACTTCGTCCGGCGCGCCCATGAGGCGGGCTTGCGCGTCATCACGGACTACATCCCGAACCACCAGTCCCTTGACAGTGACCTCGTCAAGGATCGCCCGGAGGCGACGGTGCACATCGTGCCGCCGCAGGATATGAGCGACGAGGATATCCTGCGGGGTCTGCCGCGCGAGTCGGCCGGCCAGCGCTATCCCTACTTCTATCTCGTGGAGACGGACAACTATCCGGAAGGCGGCAAACGCGTCCACAAGAAGATCTTGGTGCACCATCCGCGCTCGGACTACGGCGACGTCATGTGGCTCGACATGGCCCAGTACGACCATAGCCGGCCAGAGGCCCGCGACTGGCAGATCGCGCAGGCTCGGCGCCTGGCGGAGCGGTTCGGCGTCGACGGCGTGCGCCGCGACATGGCCTATTACCTCACCAACGCGGATTTCTACGGCCGCTGGATCCCGATGCTCGAAGAGGAGGCCAAGAGCGCCGCCCCGTGGGCGCGAGCCGAGATCGCCAAGCTCGTCGCCGGCATCAAGGAGCGCCGCGCCGCGCGCCAGGGCGTCGAGTTATGGTCGGAGTTCACCGAGGGGGTGAAGTCCCCGGCCCCGGATTTCTTCATGTTCGACGAGGTCTACTCCCATTCGACCGACATGAGCCGCGCCGGTTCCGACGGTCTCTACAACAAGAACGACCACGACGCCTCGCTGGGGCAGGTCGGGCTCTACGACGCGATGGTCAGTCGCGACGGCGGCCGCATCCGGGCGGCCCTGCGCAACGCGGCCTTCCGCATCTGGCAGAGGGGCGGCGCCGGGCTCATCAACTTCATCGGGACGCACGACGGCGGGGAAGGCAACCCCTGGGACAAGTTCGGAGCCGTGGTCCGCGCCGCCGCCGCGACTGCGCTCCTGCTGAGGCCCGTCCTGATGTATAACGGGGTCGAGCAGGGCGTCGGGCAGGCGCGCAACCTCAAGGCCGACCTCGCGAAGTCCGTGGACCGCGAGAAGGCCATCCCCTTCGACATCCCGGTTTCCATCGACTGGGAACAGGAGGACTCCGAGAAGAAGCGTTTCCTGCATGCGGTGCTGGAGGCGGGAGACCGGTTCCGGGATTTCTTCCGCTACGGCGCGCTGGAGGTCCTGACCCCCAACCGCGGGGACGCTCCCATCGTGGCCTTCACCGCCGGGCGCGTGGACGAGGCGACGGGCCGGCAGAGCGCGGTCCTGGTGGCCGCGAACTTCTCGGAGAACACCGCGGGGGCCGCGTTCCGCATGGACAGACCGGTGCTCAAGGCGTTCGGCGCTTTTGAGCCCCGGCAAGACAAGACCTATCTCCTCACGGACTACGCGGACCGGCAGGCCGACGGCTCTCCCAAGACCTATGTGCGCACCGGGACGGAACTTCTGCGCGACGGCCTGGGCGTCGTGCTCCGGGGCGGGGCGGCCCACATCATGGAGGTCTCGGAGCTCGAAGCGGCCGCCCATGCCGGAGAGGGCGTCGCTGCCGCGCCGGTTGCCGTGCGGGCCGGACGGACGGTCCGGTCGACTTACCTGCGGCTCGACCGCCGTTGATGCGGATCCCCGGGGCCTATTATAGGGTAGGACCATTGCCGCGGCCCCCGGGTCTTCCCGGCCCATGCCCTGCCAGGGACTGACGCCTACACTGTGAGTAGGATGAAGTCACTGAGCCTCAGAAAGATCCTGGCCACCACCCTCGCGGGGGCTCTGCTGTCCACCCAGCAGGGTGTAGTCGCCTTCGCGGCCGTGGTCTCCGTGCCCCAGACCGTGGCCTCACCGGTGGGCTTCACGGGCGCGGCGGGAAGCGCGGTG
>MGTY01000087.1 GCA_001799695.1 Elusimicrobia bacterium GWA2_69_24 | reverse complement strand
CTTCTTGGAGAGCAGCTGCGGGGGTTGTACGGGGTGGAGGTCTTGGGGCAGCTTCCAAAGGTATAGCTGCCGGACCCGGGCGGTGTCGGTGTGCAGGGAGACGCGCAGCACCGGGAGGATGAACTTTGCGGAGGCTTTGACCGCGCCGGATACGCCCTTCACTTCATAGGAGGCGTGGCTGCTGTTCTGGAGGGAAGTCCGGCCGCGAGGCGGACGCCTCACGCGCTGTTGCTGCCGCGTCGCGCTCCGGAGCATGGTCTTGAGCCCGCGCGCGGGCTCGAAATGGGATCTGTTGGTCCCGCAGGAGTTGCTCGCCGTGACGACGCGCACGCCGCTGAAGTTCATCAGCAGCAGCGCGATGGCGATCGTCTTTTGGAACCTGCGCATCCTCATCTCCCCCAGTGTCTCCGGCTTGCTGCCGCGGCGGCAGGGCCATTGGGCCCATTTATTCTACCACGGGTCTAGGAAAAAGGTACTAGGCCATAGGACCCACGTCCCTGGGCCCCCCGGCGAGAGGTCGCCATCGGGCGCCGGAATACAAATTAGTAGGCATGCCTACTAATCTGTTGATTGGCTCCGGATTCCCCGCTATACTATGACCGTGGAACTGTATTTGAGGGGCATGACCCGTGAGCTGCTGCGCCGGCTGGAGGAGCCGCCGCGCCTTCTTCAAATACTGACGGGCCCGCGCCAGGTCGGCAAGACCACGGCGATCGAACAGGTGGCGCAGAGGCTGCGCCGCAGGAAGTTCTCCATCATCTCGGCGAATGCGGACGCCCTGGCCTCCCCCCCAGGGGAGTGGATCGCACGTCATTGGGCAAAGGCCAACGCGCTGGCCAAAGCCGGCAAATCAACCCTCCTGGCCTTCGATGAGCTCCAAAAGATCCCGGGATGGAGCGAGATCGTAAAGCGGGAATTCGACGCCAACCAGCGGCTGAGGCCGGGCCGGCGGCCGCATGTCGTCATCTCGGGGTCATCCGCCCTCATGGTGGAAAGAGGCCTGACCGAGAGCCTGGCCGGGCGCTTTGAACTCATCCGGTTTCCCCACTGGAGCTTCGGCGAACAGTCCTCGGCTTTCAAGTTGGACCTGGACGGCTATGTCGCCATGGGCGGGTATCCAAGGCTGAGCGAATTCCCTCGCGAGGCCGAGAGGTTCCTGGGTTATGTACGAGACTCCATCGTCGAGTCGGTGATGAGCAAGGACATCCTCCTGCTCCATCCCGTGGATAAGCCGGTTCTTCTCAGGAGGCTCTTTGAATTCGCCTGTCACCATCCGGCCGAGATCGTTTCACTTCAGAAGATGCTCGGGCAATTGACCGACAAGGGCAACGTGACGACGATCGCCCATTATCTGGAGTTGCTGGCGAAGGCTTTCCTGGTCGTGCCTCTGCAGAAGTACAGTCCCGAGATCCTCCGCATCAGGGCCTCGAGCCCCAAGTTCATCGTCTTGGCGCAGGCCCTGTTGGCCGCCGTGCAAGGCAGAGCACCAGCCAGCAGCGCCCAGGACCGGGCGCTTTACGGGCGCTGGGTCGAGAATGCGGTCGGGGCCCATCTTCTGAGATCGGGCTTTGAAGTCTTCTATTGGCGCGAGCGCGACCAAGAGATCGACTTCATCGCGCGCCGCCAGGGCAACGTCTTCGCCTTGGAGGTCGGCATTTCGGATAAAAAGCGCGCCGCGCCGGTCGCGAGTTCGGCTGAAAGGATCGGGATCAAGCGGACATTGCTCGTGGGTCCCAGCGGCATAGGCCTCGACGATTTTCTTAGCCGCGACCCCGCTATCTGGATCTCATAGCGCCCGCGTCCCGGACCCCGTGGCATCGATCCCTACCTTGACCGTATCCTGCCTGTGGGGTGGAGTATGCCTATGCGAACGATGCTTGCCCCATTGCTGTTGCTGGTCTCACGGCCTTCCTGTGCCGAGGAGCTTTGGCCTGACCTTTCCTCTCCGCCCAAGGCCATGGGCGGGGGCGAGAGGGACGCCGCGCTCATCGTGGGCGCGGAGAACTACGCTTTCGTGGCCAAGGTGCCCGGCGCCCGGCAGAACGCGGAGGATTGGCAGGCGTACCTGACCGACACCCTGAAGGTCCCCTCCGACAAGGTGACCTTGCTGCGCGACAACGAGGCGACCGTGGAGAAGCTGCGCAAGTACGCTGCCAAGGCCGCCGGGGAAGTGAAGTCCGGGGGGACCCTGTGGTTCGTGTTCATCGGCCACGGCGCTCCGTCCCAGGACGGCCAGGACGGCTTGCTGGTGGGAGCGGACGCACAGCAGGACGCCGACAGTCTCTATGCCCGCAGTCTGCCCCGAAACGAACTTTTGGGCTATCTGTCCAAGGGGAATCAGGCTAAAACGCTCGTGCTCGTCGATGCCTGCTTCAGCGGCCGTTCCTTCGATGGGGCGCCGCTGGTCAAGGGGCTTCAGCCCCTCATAACGATGGCCCGGACGCCGGGAGCCATGGACAACCGCACCATCCTGATGACGGCGGCCAAGGCGGACCAGTTCGCCGGCCCCCTGCCTAAGTCGGGCAAGGCGCGGCCCGCGTTCAGCTATCTGGCGTTGGGAGCCTTGAGGGGTTGGGCGGCCGACGCGGAGGGCAAGGTGACGGCGTCCGGGATCGTGGATTTCGCGAGGCGCGCCTTGAGCCTGGCGCGCGACCGCACGCAGACGCCCGAGCTTTCGGCCGGTGCGGAAGGAACGGTGCTGGGCGTGGGCCGGGAAGCTTCACCCAACCTGGCCAGGATAGACCGGGAGGGCAAAGCCGGAGCCATCGAGTTCAAGGTGAGTTCCCTGCCCGAGGTGCCCAAGGCCAACGCGCCCACGGCCGCCGGGTACGGCGGCGTGCCCCGCGCCCGGATGCCGGGTGAGATCGGCAGCGCCGAGGGCATCGACTTCTCTTCCGTGGACGTGGACGCCCTGGAGAAGTACGACGCTGTGGCCAAGTTCGAGAAAAGCGACGCGCAGGCGGAAGCGAAATCCGCGAAATGGCGCGAGCTGGGGCGGGAAGTGAAGACCTACGCCGATTTGGCGCGGGAGCGCGCGGCCGCCTGGGACGACTACGCGGCGGAGGCGGCTTTCAGCGTCGCGGCGGAAAAGGAGAAGGGCGACCTGGGCCCCGAGGAGAAGCAGGCGGCCTGGCTGGAACTGGGCGGCAAGTACCCCAAGTACGCCCAGACCGCCAAGGAGCGCGCCAGGGAATGGGAGCGCTACGCCCAGGAACTGGCGGCGGCCGAGGAGGCCCGGGCCCGGCGGGCCGAGATCCGCGATAAGGATTGGGCCAAATTGAGCCGGCTTCTGGCGCTTTCGGTGGTGGGCGAGGCCGACAAGCGGAAGTTCGCCGCGACCTTCGTCAACGCCTACGGCAAGAAGGCGCAGGACAACCCGTACCTCGGAGAACTCCTGCCCCTTTTGCCCGAGGGAACGCTGAGCCCCGCGGAGATAAGGGCGGCCAAAGCCGGCGCCCAGGCCCCCAAGCCGAAGGCAGCCGCCGGGAAGGGCGGCATCCAATGGGTGAGCATCCCCGGCGGGGCGTTCAGCATGGGCCAGGGAGGCGATGCGCATCAGGTCACGATAAAGAGCTTTCAGATTGCCAAGACCGAGGTGACCGCAGCGCAGTATAAGGCTTGCGTGGAGGCGGGAAAATGCACCGCGCCCGATGCGGGGAGCTCTTGCACGTGGGGCATTGCCGGGAAGGAGGATCATCCGGTCAACTGTGTGGACTGGACTCAGGCCAAGGCGTTCTCGGAGTGGGTTGGCGGACGACTCCCTTCCGAGGCTGAATGGGAGTACGCGGCCCGGAGCGCCGGGAAGGATCGGAAGTATCCCTGGGGCAATGAGGACGCGACCTGCGAGAGGGCGGTGATCTCAGACGGCGGCCTTGGCTGCGGCAAAAACTCCACATGGCCCGCATGCTCCAAAACCAGAGGCAACAGCGAACAGGGCTTGTGCGACATGGCGGGCAATGTGTGGGAATGGGTGCAGGATCGGTATCACAGCCCGTACAGCGGAGCGCCGACTGATGGGAGCGCCTGGGAAAATCCAGCGGGCTCCGCCCGGGTGATTCGTGGCGGCTCCTGGAACTTCGACGTCGGGAACGCCCGGTCCGCGTATCGCGACTACTACGTTCCGGGCTCCCGCACCCGCTACCTGGGGTTCCGTCCCGCCCGCTGAGGTCATTACCCTTTGCCGCGTCCTACGTCACCCCGGAGAAAGCCGGGGTCCATGAACCAAAATGGATTTCCTTGAATCCCTTACGTACGCTGGATACCGGCTTTCGCCGGTAAGACGGCTCTCGAGAATTGCGCGAGCTTACGGGAAGAGCGTGAAGCCCGCTTGGGCGAAATGGCGGTCGAAGGTGAAGGCGCGCTTGATGCGGTGGCGCCGCATGAGGGCGAAGGAGACGGCGTCGGTGAACCCGACGCCCTGGTCGGCGTACTTCTCGTAAAGAGTCAGCGCGGCACGCTCGTCTTCGGCGTCCGGCCGCAGCATCGTCATCGCCTGGGAATCGAGGATGTTCCGGGCCCGCTCGGCGGCGAAGGCCGCGCCGGCCCGGCGCCCGACGAACGTCACGGCCTCGTCCACGACGAAATTGCTCGTGCACAGGCGCGCACCCTCATCCTTGAGGGCGGCCAGGGCTCTTGTCGCGGCGTCGTGCTGGCCGTCCTGCGCGACCCAAAGCGCGATGAAGGCCCCGGAATCGACGAAGGTCACGGCTTCTCGCCGTAGAGGTATTCGTCGAGGTTCGTGGAGCCGTCGACGGGGGCGGGACCCGGATAGACCGCGCGGTCGTCCAAGAAGGAATCGCGCACCATCCCCGATTGGGGTGTGCGGTCCAGGGCCAGACGCATCGCGTCGCGCACGAACTCCCCGAAGGAGATCCCTCTCCGGTGCGCCTCAGCGAATCCCTTCCGGCGCAGTTCTTCGGGGAGCATTAATGTGGTCCTTATCATATGCATATATAATAGCATACACATATTCCTTTGTCGATACCTACCGCATTATTCGTTATATCGCTCGGTCCTGGACCGAGCGGCGGCGCGACGTCCGGGCCCAACCCAAGCTTGACATTGGTATCCCCATTGTATAGCTTAGTGCGGCAGGAGACGGAAGACGGAGGCAGCCATGAGCATACTCGTCGGTTGTGCCATCGGGTTCGTCGCGTGGTTCTTGATGAACTACCTGGTCGCCGGAGTCTACACGGTGGACCAGAACGAGCGGGCGGTCAAGACCAGCTTCGGCCGCGCCCAGCGCATCGAGGGCAAGACCACGCTCGATGACCCGGCCCTGGCTCAGAGCCTGCGGCCGGACGAGCGGGAGCGCTACGTCTATCCCCAGATCCAGGTCATTCCCCCGGGCGGGCTCTATTTCAAGTGGCCGTGGGAGAGGGTGTACAAGGTCTCCATCGCCACCCAGACGGCCAACATGGCCTACGACCCCGAGAATCCCGACGCCAACAAGCGCGGGACCATGCTCGAGGCGGTGACCAAGGACCAGTTGAACACCGGGCTCACCGGCCAGATCCGCTACCGCGTCTCGGAGCGCAACCTGTACGCCTACCTGTTCGGGGTCAAGCGGCCCTTCGTCCACGTGATGGCCTATTTCGTCTCCATCCTCCGCGAGCGCATCGCCAACTTCGAGGCGCCCAAGGTCGCCGTGGTCGCCCCCACGGGCCCGGCCACGGGGATGAGCGACGTGTCGGGGGTCTCCATCAACGACCTGCGCAAGAACCTGCGCAGCCTCAACGACTTCATGGACAAGGACTGCCTCTCCTCGACAGCGCGTTTCGGCATCATCCTCGACGCCTCCCTGATCACCGGCATCGACCCGCCCGCCGAAGTGGAATCGGCCCTGGCGGCCATCAACACCGCGCACAACCAGGTCTCCTCCGAGATCAGCCTCGCGCAGGCGTCGGCGGACCAGAAGATCGTCCAGTCCAAGCGTGCGGTCGAGATCGAGACGCTCAAGGCGCACACCGAGGTCGAGCCGCTTGTCGCCCTCGCGCGCCAGCTGACCGAGCTCAAGAGGATCGGCCCCGCGGCGCTGGCCAACTACCTGCGCAACGTGCGGCTGGCCCTCTACAGCCGGGCCAAGCAGGTCATCCTGGAGGCGCGGCGATGAACGAATTCCTGTATGCGACCCTGGGGACCTTCTTCGGCTGCTTCATCCTCGTCCCGATGCTGTTCGGGCTCATGCGGCTGTTCGGGTTCTACGCGATCCTGACCGAAGGGGAGTGCCGCGTGTACGTGCTCTTCGGCAAGGTAGTGGGAGTCCTGCGCGAGCCGGGCATCCATTTCCTCTGGTGGGAGATCGGCCCGACCTCGCTCATCGTCAACTTCCTGGGACGCTGCTACGTGGTGGACATGCGGCTCGACCAGCTGTACCTGCGCAGCCAGGCGGTCAACTCCGAGGAAGGGGCGCCGATGGGGATCGGCATCTGGTACGAGATGTACATCAGCGACCCGGTCTCCTACCTGTTCAAGAACGCCGACCCGCAGGGCTCCCTGAGCGCCAACGTCAGCAACGCCACGGTGCGCTGCCTGAGCAACATGCCGCTGGCGGAGATGCTGCAGACCCGGCACGCGATGAGCCAGACCGTGCGTTCCGAGGTCTCGCCCAAGTCCCATGAGTGGGGCTACCAGCTGGGCTCGGTCTACATCCGCAAGGTGCATCTGCGCGACGGCGGCATGATCCGGCAGATCGAGGAGAAGGTGGTCAACCGCCTGCGCCAGGTCACCTCCGCCATCAAGCAGGACGGAGCGAACCAGGTCAGCATCATCACGAGCTCGGCCGACCGGCAGGCCGCCATCGCTTTCGGCGAGGCCCGGGCTCTGGGGCCGGCCATCATCGGCAAGGCCCTGCAGGGCATCGCGCAGGACCCGCAGGTCGTCGAGGTGCTGTTCGAGATCCTGCAGACCCAGCACCTCCTCGAATCGAAAGCGGACATGATCCTGGTCCCGGAGAAGGCCGCGATGCAGTTCCAGATGCCCGTGGGTTCCGGCGTGCCGCAGCGGGAGTAGCGGGCTAGCGGTCCGCCGGACGGGCGGCGAGGTCCTCGGCCAGCGATTGCTGGAAGCGGGCGTCGTCCAGGTCCGAGATCTCGGCCGCCTGCCGGTTGAGCTCCGTGAAGGCCGCCGTCGCCAGGTAGGCCGCCTGCACCCGGTCGGGCAGGCCGGAGGCTAGGACCGCGGCGGCGAGCGGATGCTTCAGGTTCACTTCCAGCCCTCCGTCCGCGGCGACCGCGGCCAGCGGGCCTTCCGTGGTCGTCCGCAGCCCCTCCGTTCCCAAGCCGCCGGCCGTGAGCTGTATCCCCCGCCGTCCGAGATTTCTGAGGAGCAGTCCATGGCAGAGCACGAGCGCCGGCGGGGGCGGAGCCTCGACCTGGGCCGGCCGTCGCGGACGCCCGGGCCGCGGCGCGCCGCGCCGGACCCCGGGCGGCGCAGCCGATCTCCGCAGCGGGACCGCGCTGTCCTCGCCGGCGAGCAGGCGCAGGACGGCTTCCGGCCTGCGGAGTATGGGCACGTCCCGGTCCTCCGGGGACACGGACTCGGCGGCCTGCTCGGCGAAGGCGAGTTGGCCGTCCCGGCGCACGGCCGCGGCCAGCGCGTCCAGGCTGAGCGTCCCCCCGCCGAGGGAGCGGAACAGGGGCAGGCTGCGCAGCGCCGCCGCATCCGCGGGAGGGAGGTCGCTGGAGAAGTCGCCGAAGAACTGGAGCAGGCAGTCGGCCGCCTCCTCGGAGAAGGACCCAGCCTTGGCGTATTCCGTGAAGAACTGCGACAGGCGGCGCCGGAGGACGGCGTCCAGGGCGCCGGGATCGGGGTTGCGCCAGCGGGTCAGGTCCGCGACCAGGGCGCAGGGGAAGACTACGGCCGCGAGGCTCTTCGGCCGCGGGGCCTCGTGCCCGCCCTTCAGGAAGACGGGGGCGGGAGGCGGGAAGCGGTGCGGCAGGCCGAGCAGGCAGTCCAGACCCTGTTCCCGGTAGCGGCGCGAGAACAGCATGGCCTCCTCGAAGCGGAGCGGGTCGACCGGGGCGGCGCCGAGCTCCTCGTAGCCCCGCGACAGGGCGGCGGTCTCGGCGGCGGCGGCGGGGTCCGCGGCCGCGGACGCTGCGGGGGACCCGGCGGGTTTGAGAAGCATCAGCTGGAGTTCGGGATTGCCGGCCACCGGTTCGAAGGTGGCTTCGGGCAATACCTGCGCGAGGAAAGGACGGGGAGCCCGGCCCGCGATCCGGAGCAGGCCACCGGCCTCGCCGGGAGGAAGCCCCGGATCGGAGCTTACCTGGAAGCAGTGTCCCTGCGCGAGGCGTTCCCGGATATGCCGGAGGCTCACCCAGCGGTCATCGCAGCGCAACAGCGGGAGCTCCAGGGCCCAGTTTTCCGCGGGGCCGGCTGAGCCCCGGGACCAAAGGAGGTAGTCCAGGAGATGCTCCCGGATCGCGTCTCCGGAATCCGCGGCCCGCAGGGGATCGTAGCCTTCGGCGAGGCGGCGATACAGGGAGGCGGCGGTTGAGTGGACCGCGGCCAGCGCGCGCTCCCGATCCGCTCCGTCCGGAAGCTCCACGACCGCGTCGAAGCGCAGGGGTGAGACGATGGACACCGTCGCCTTCGGGTGCCCGTCGCAGAATAGATGCACGCGGGAGTCCTTCCGGGGCGGGGGCAGGCTCAGCCCGACCTCTCCCGCGGCCGCGGAGGGGGGCAGGGAATCCCGGATGAGCAAGGACAGTATCCCGGCCCGCTCAAGCCGCGGGCGGGAGGTCGCCGCCTCCCGTTCGGACAGGTTCTCCCCCACGTCGCGCAGGTCCTTCTGGAACCGGGGCTCCAGGGCGCGGCGGTCCTCCCCGGAGGGGCACCATACCGCTTCGAAGGCGGAGGGGGCCTGCTGGGGGCGCTGCACGGCGTAGGGCAGGTAGCCCAGCTGCCCGCGTTGGGAGCGCAGGTTCAGGTGGCTGAGCGTACGGCCGGAGACTCCCCAAAATAGAGGAGCCTCCCACAGGGCCTTGCGGACCGGGTCCGCGGCGTCCGGTGCCGGTTCAGAGAGCAGGCGCGCGCACGCGTCCCGCAGCCATGCGGTCGCGCGCGCGGCGCGGCGGATGAGGCGGATGTCAGGCTCCCGTTCCTCGGGCAGGGACGGAGCGGAGCCGTCCTCCCGCCAGTCCTTCCAGTAGTGGATGAGTTCCGGGGAGGCGATCAGGATCGCGGCCGCCTTCTCCAGCGCCGCGCCGTTCGTCCTAGCGGTCTCCAGGAGCAGTTCCCGAGCCCCGGCGGCGACCGCCAGCAAGGCCTCCTGCAGGACGGTGTCGCGCGTGATCCCGGTCTGGGAGGCGTTCATGGAGAACCGGGCGTCGTCGACGTGGCCCTCGACCTGCGCGAGCGGGAGCGCGGCCAGGAGCTCTCCGACGCAGACCCCGTCCACGCTGGCGCGCAGGGCGCTGTCCGCCCGCGGCCCCGCGGCGGGGATGTCGAGCCGCATCCGCACGCCGGCTATCTCCGCGGCGGGGAGGCGGGGAAGCTCCTCCTCCCCGAGGTGGATGGGGATGGGGACCATGCCGCAGCAGGCCCGGACATGGGCCAGGGCTTCGGGATGCTCCGCCCGCCCGTCGGCCACGGTCACGGCGGTGTCGCGGCCCGGGACCGGGGACTCTTCCAGGGTCTCCGATTCCGGTGACCATACGCGCAGGCGGTGTCGCGAGCGCACTCCCGAGGCGACGCTCACCAGCGTGGGATTGAGCCGGAGGGAGGAGAGCAGTCCGACCGCGAGGTGGCGGTTGCGCCGCAAGCCCGGTGCGGAGCCCCCGAACAGGCAGGCGTAGGGGTCGGCGAGCTCGGACTTGGAGAAGGCGCGGCCGTCGAAACGAATCTCGAGGCCGCCGCCCCCTCCGCGGGAGGAAAAAGGCTCCGCCCCGGGGACGGCTGCCCCTGGGCCGCCGCCGTCCTGGATGCGCACGGCCGTGGCCCCGCCGGCCACGGCGCAGCGGATGAGCGGGAGGAGGAACATGTCGGGATCGGGCAGCTGGAAGCGCATGAGCTTGTCCAGGGCCCGCGTCCGGTCCACGCCGAACGAGCCCGAATCCACGAAGGTCCCCTCGGGCCCGTCCGTCATCGGCCGTCTTCCTTCCGGCTCCGGGTTTCCAGGCGCAGGGCGGCTTGGGCCAGCCGCAGCTCGACTTTCTCGGCGAGGTTGCAGAACTCGGTGTGCTGCTCCGGCGGGACGCGGCCGTCGTTGAGGTAGAGCGTCTTGAGGGCCAGCAGGCTTGCCAGGCCCGGGGTCGACCGATGGATCTCGCAAAGGTCGCGCACGAAGGGATGGGAGAGGTTGAGGACCGCGAAGCGCCTGGGCGCGTCCGAGGCGAGCAGGGAGGACGGGAGGGCCTGCGCGGTCTCGACCAGCGCCCCGGACGCCTCAGGGGTGACGAATATCCGGCCGCGGGCGCTGGAGCCGGGGTAGTCGAAATCGGCGGCGTGGATGCCGCGGTAGCGCGCGCCCGAGGCCGCGTCCAGGGCGCGCAGGTCCGCCAGCAGACCCCGGAGGGCGGCGGGAGCGGCTTCGTCGCGCAGCGGCGCGACCCGCAGGTAGTGCTCGCTGGCCCGCGCGATGCGGCAGAGGGGTCCCAGCCAGCGCCGGAGCTCCGGGATCCAGGGGCCCGAGACCAGCACCGGGACCTTGGCGGCGGCCAGGGCGCGGGAGATGGGGGTATCCCGGTCGTCGTGGAGGAGCAGGCCGCCGCGGGCCGACACCGCGGCGCGGACCCGCGCCCAGGAGAGCGGGGCGCCCGCGAGCGAGGGGAAGATGGGCCAGTCGGGTTCCCGCAGGCGGGAGGGCGGTCGGGAGAAGAGCCAGCGGAGATACGGCAGGCGCCGGGCCCACTCCGTTTTGAGGGAGTGGTCGCCCGCGGAAATCTTGGCGGCCAGGGCCGTGGTCTCGGCCCGGGCCTTCGCGGGCATCTCCTCCTCCGCGAGACGGCGGAGTATGCCCAAGGCCTTGCGGTAGTTGTCGTCGGCCAGGACGTTGTCCCGCGTCAGCGTGTGTTCGAAATAACGCGACTTGACCTTGAACTCGATGCCCGGCAGCAGCGCCTCCCGGCCTTCCTTGAGCGTGAGCCCCCGGTTGTAAAACCCGAAGAAGGGGGCCTCGTCGGGAGAGAAGCCCAGCACGGCCTCCGTGCCCTCTTCGCCGTACCGCAGGCTCTCGGGGTGCGGGAGGGAGAAGGGTTCGGTCAGGAGTTCCGAAGCGGCCCCCTCTCCGGCGAGCGGAGAACGACCCGCGCCTTCGAGGGCGGCGGCCCCTTGGCCGCCGCGGTCCGCGAAGGCGATGCGCACGTCCGCGTGGCGGCACCAGTAGCTGACGGCGGCGCGGGAATCCTGGGCCAGCGCGGCATATTCCGCGGGGGGCATGGCCTTGAACAGCTCGACCAGGGTCCCTTCGCGGAGCTCGTCGGCGCGGTAGCGGTCGTAGCGCCGCCAGCTCTTGAAGTCGAGGCGCCAGCTCTCCCCGCGCCGGCCGGTGTGGATGCGGACCAGGTCCGGTTCGAAGGCGAACAGGGAGACGATTCCCACGCCGAACTTCCCGATCTTGGTGAAATCCCCTTCCTTGGTGGAGCGGAAGAGGACGAGGAAGTGGTCCTCGAGGGTGCGTCCATCCATGCCCTCCCCGTCATCCTCTACCCGGATGGCGGCGCGGCCCGCCCGGACGTCGTAATCGAGGGAGACGTCGACGCGGTTGGAGCCCGCGTCGATGGCGTTCTGGATGAGTTCCCGGTAGAAGTCGAGGGGCCGGTCGAACTGGTGGACCAGCTGTTCTATGATCCGGTCGGAGGAGTCGGCCATGACCCCGGTCCCGCCGGCCTCAGGCCGAAGGCCCGAGCAGCTCTTCGATGGCCTTGATGATGGCGAACATGTCCACCGGCTTATGGAGCACCCGGACGTTGTCTACTTCAGGGATGACCTTGCGCGCCTGTTCCGGGGTGATCGCGGTCAGGAAGACGACGGGGATGCCCTTGGTGAGGGAATCGGACTGCAGGGCCTTGTAGGCGGCCGAGCCGTAGGCGCCCGGCATCATGACGTCCGCCAAGATGAGCTGGGGGTGGATGCTCTTGGCCTTCTCCACCATCTCCACCCCGTCGTCGGCCGTGGCCACCTGGTGCCCGTGGGCCTCCAGGATGTCCTTGAGCATCATGACGATCTCCGGCGTATCGTCGGCGACCAGGATCAGGGCCATGGACCCATCATAACAGTCCACCGCCGGACCGTCAAGCACGGCACGGCCGGCTGTCAAGGCCGGACTACCGCCTCCCATCCCGGGGATTAAGTTACTTAAGTTTCTGACTGAAGGCTCTTCCGGACGCTTACTTAAGTAACTTAATCCCCGGAACCGGTGCCAAGGGACCCAGCGGCCGTTGGGGCTTTCCCCCCGGGTTACCGGACCGGGGGACCCACGGGGGAGCGGCGGAGACGCGGTATACTGAATGTCGGGATGAGAGAGGGGGGCCGAAAAGCCGTAGCGTCCTTGCTGGCCGCGGGCCTGTTTTGGTCCGCGCCCGCTTCCGCGGCCGTCCACCTGGTCCAGGGCGCCGCCGTACCCCGCGTTCCTGCGGCGCCTACGGTCCCGGTGTTCGGGACTCCGGGGAACATCTCGGTCGGGTCCCTCCAGCCGCCCTCTGGGGCCGGGCTCGCCGCGCCTTTCATCTCCCCGGTCCTGCCTTTCCTCGCGCGCGTCGCGCCTGCCCTGCGGCCTGATGGAGCGGCCGGACCGGGCCGCATCCGGATTCCGTCGGCTGCCGTCACCCCGACCGCGGCCTCCGCTCCGTGGTCGTTAACGGCGGCGGGGGGGAGCGTCCTCCTCGAAGTCGTTCAGCGGGACGGGCGGCCGGTGGTCAATGGCGCGGCGGTGCCGGACCGGGCCCAGGTCGCGGGCATGAGCGCGGGCAGCGCGCGCGGATCCGGCGACGCCCTGATGGACGCGCTCCTTGGCATACGGCCCCGTTCGGTAGCGCCGGACCCGGTGGACGCGGCTCCCGGAGCCCCGGCGGGCATGCCGTGGGCATCCCGCCTGTCCCGGACCGGGGGCGCCCGCGCCTACGGGGCCATGTCGCCGGCCGGTCCTGCGGGTCCGGAGGCCGTCGCGGCCGGAGCGAAGTCCGCGGGGTCCGGGCGCCCCGGCATCCGGGCCGCCTTCTCCGCCGTCGTCCGGCAGGTCGCCGCGGCCGCCGCGCGGCTCGCCGGCTCGGTCTATGGGACGCGCATCCTCCACCTCCATTATCCGCACCGGAGTTGGGACCATGTCACGGGCGACATGGCCTCCGAAGACAAGGTCAAGGCTACCAACGGCGAGCATCCGGCCGGCGCCCTGCGCGAGATCCTCAATCGCACCGGCTGGGCGGCCGACAACCCGGCCGGGCTCTCGGTCTCTTTCACTCCGGCCCTCATGGAGATCGCCCGCAAGCTCTGGGGCACGGGCTGGATACAGCGGTGGCGCGAGGCCATCGGCTGGCGCACGGCGAGCGGCGCGCCGCGCATGGAGATGCTCATCACCGGCTTCCATTTCCTGTACGGCCTCCTCCCCTGGGGTCCGGCGGGCGAGGCCCTGGTGCGCTGGAACGTGCGCTACCATGAGCTCCTCATGAAGGAATTTTGGGGCCCTCCCGCGCCCGGACAGATGCGCATATTCCGTCCGCCGGAGGTGGGTTTCAGCCCGGAGCTGGTCCCGGCGCTGGTCAAGGTGGGCATCCAGGTCGTGGTCGTGGACAGCCACCACGTCAGCCGGGCCATGAAGGGCTATGACGCCGGCGGGATGCCGAACCTGCCGCCCCCGAACAAGGCGGACCAGCGCAACGCCGCGCCGGGGCCCCTGGACTACTACACCTCGGGCAAGGACGGCCGCAACACCAAGGACGTCCTCCCCCACGCCTATCTGCCCCATTGGCTGCGCGTCACGGACCCGGCCGACGGCAAGGAATATCGCATCATCGTATTCCCCATGGCCGGCGGTCCCTCCTACATCGCGGGCTACCAGGATTTCCCCAACGACATCGTCCAGGACGTGGCGCGGCGCGCGGGTGCGCGGCCTCCGGTCCTGGGCCTGGACACCGACGGCGACAACGCCTGGGGCGGCGGCTACTCGAGCTACATGGAGTCCATGCCGCGCCTGGCGCACTGGCTCGACGCCAACGGCCACCGCTTCGGCACCATCCAGGAATACCTGACCCGGCATCCCGTGCCCGCTGACGACGTTCTGGAGTGGGTCGAGCCGGGCGCCTGGCCCAACGCCGATTGGGGCACGCCGCAGATGAGCCGCTGGCTCTGGCCGCCCATCAAGATCATCAACGGCCAGAAACCCGCTTTCGATCCCGCGGCCTGGAACTTCAAGCTCCAGTTCCACGCCCTCCTGACCATGGCCGTCCATTGCCTCCTGCAGGCCGAGGCGGCGCTCAAGAGGTCGGCGCCGGGCTGGGAGCTCGACATGGCCAGGGTGGTCAAGGCCGATTCCGACCCCGCCGCCGGGCCCCTGGAGAAGGCGGTGCAGGCGGTCTTGCGCGCCTTCGATTCCGGGCATGTCTACTATTCTCCGGAGAAGGATTTCGTCCAGATCCCGCTCCTGGCCGCCAAGACCGCCTATGACGTCGCGCGCAATCTCCTAGGAGAGGCGTCCCTCATGGCGCCGACCATCTGGGGGCCGAACCGTTTCCCCTGGAACCCGGGCGGGGAGAACCGCGGCGAGGTCTACGGCTGGCGCTCCCACGTCTACGCGCCGGAGTTCGACGCCTACGGCTTCGTTCATGCCGCGGGCGGGCTCAAGCGGGTCGAGCTGAGATGGCGCGTCTCTTCGGACGGCCGGACCTCCCCAGCGGACGAGAACCTCCTGTACGCGGGGGCCGGTCCCGCCGTGGGTGGTTGGAACGCGGCGCCCATGGAGCTCAAGGACCCTTACGCGCAAGTGGAGTGGTCCGGGCTGGGCGCCGGCGACCGCGTGCGCGAGCTTCCCCGGTTCGCGCACGCCCACGTGTCACCCGGCAAGGACGTCCTCGTGGACTACTACATCGAGGCCGAGGACGCCCAGGGCCGGATCCAGCGCTCCCCCATCCAGCACGTCTTCGTCGGCCCGACCTGAACGCTCAAAACGGCTTCCCCGGTGCCGCGTCGAGCTCGGCGCTCAGCGCCGGGACCAGAGCTCCGCCTGGTCGTCCGAGTAGACCTGTTCCCAGCGGCGGGGGTCCAGCTTCTGGCGCGGAGGGCGCTTGAGGAGGGCCAGGTCCACGCCATGGCGGTCGAAGAGGGCTTCCCAGCCATCCGCGGAGCAGCCGGACGCTTCCTTGAGTAGGGGGAAGAACAGGTGGCGGCCGTCCTGGAACACGCGTAGTTCCGGACCGAGGCGGAACCCGAGATAGCCGCCCCATTCCCAGGGATTGTACAGGCTCCTTTGGGAGAGTTCCGGCCGTCCCGCCAGGAAGGACGCAGCCCGGACCGGGAATGGGCCGGTCCAGACCGGGCGCAGGGCGTCCCGGCGGTGCCCCCACCACAAGGGCGGGAAGATGAGCAGAGCGCACAGGGCCGCGCTCGCCCAGGGGCCGAGCGCGCGCAGGGAGCGGAGGGGGAGTCCCCTTTCGGCCCGCTCGAGGAAGCCGGCGGCCGCGGCGGAGTGCAGACAGAGGGGGATCGCCGCCGCGGCGAAGTAGGCGGCCATCCGGGAGTGGCTCAGGGTCCCGGCCGCGAATGCGGCCGCGGCGAGGGCCGCGGCCGGGGTCGGGCGCTTCGCGGTCGCGGTGCGGGCGGAGAAGAACAACAGCGGCGAGCCCAGCAGAAGGACGGTGGTGGGCCAGTAGCCGGGTTCCCACCACGGCAGCGCCTTCCATTCCTGGATGAGCGCACGCAGGGCCGCGCCCTCCCAGGCGTGCGCGAAGATGACGCCGTAGACCTTCCAGCCGTAGGGATTGAGGAGCGCGCCGGCCGCCCCGGCGCCCAGGCACAGGAGCAGGTTCCGTCGCCGTCCGCGGCCTGCGGCCGCATGGATCCCCAGGAGCGCCAGGCCGCAGACGAACCCTCCGTGCAGGTTCGCCCAGAGGCAGAAGAACGCGGCGCAGGGCAGGGGTGAGACGCGGTCCTCCTCCAGCCGGCCCAGCAGGAGGGCGAAGCCCAGCAGGGAGAACAGCTCGGTGCGCAGGTCCGCCCGCACCGCGACCGCCATGCACCATGCGGCCATCCCGAGGGCGGACCACAGGGGGCCGAGGGCGGCGCGCTTCAGGAGCGCGTGCACGGCTGCGGCTGCGGCGGCCAACAGGCCGGCTTTGAGGAGCAGGAGCCCCGGAAGACCGGCGAGCCTATAGGCCGCGTAGAACGAGAGCTGGGAGAGCCACTCGAAATCGACCCAGGGGCGGCCGGCCATGGTGTGCGACAGCCAGTCCGCCCTGGGGACCGCGAGGTTCTCCGCCATCCAGCGTCCGGCGCTCAGATGCCACCACAGGTCCGGGTCGGAGAGCGGACGCAGGAGTATGGGCAATACTGCCAGCCAGGCGGCGGCGCTCCAGTCCGGCTTCGGGGCGGCGGTCAGCGGAAGCTGGCGTTCTTGCACTCGCGCTTCGTGCGCCGGCTCGCCTGCCATTTCTCCCAGAGGCTGCGCTTCTTCACCTTGGCCTTGACGGGCTTGAAGCGGGTCTTGAAGCGCGGCCGCCAGTGGCTGCCGCCCTGGTCGAGTTCGACGACCGCGAGCACCATGTGCGCCTGGCCCTTCTGCCCCGCGGCGGACACGGTCTCGTTGAGGGCTTCCATCTTCACGTACACGTATTTGAAGGGCGCGTAGAATCCCTGCACCGTGGCCTTGTCGGCCGGGGTCCAGGAGGCGTGGGGCTTGGCGCGCAGGGCCTTCACGGCTTTCCACCTCTCGCAGTCTATCTCGGGGCTCTGGCCGAAGTCCCAGGCCGCGGGGTCCGCCTCGGCTTCGTCCGATGCGGGAGCGGAGCAGGCAGCGCCGGAATCGTCCACGGAAACGGCGCCGCCGCCGGCGCAGAACGCATCCATGCCCTGGTCGTCGCCCGGCGGGCAGAACTTCGGGTCCGTCCCCTGCGGGCAGGGGTAGGGGCTGCCGGGCCCCGAGGTGCCCCGGCTGCCGGCGGTGGCGGGCTGGGCCTTGTCGTAGGTGTCGCCGTCCGCGTTGATGAGGACCTTCGCACCCTTCGCGTAGTCGCCCAGCTGTTCGAGGATGAAGGCCTGGGCCGCCTCGGCGCGGTCGAGCGCCAATCGGTGGTGGGTCTTCGCCTCCGCCGCGCCCGTGTTCTTGAGCGTGCTCGCCGAGGACTTGATCATGATGCTGATGATCTTCCCCTTCGACGCCTTGAGGGTGTCCTTGATCTTGGCGAGGGAGTTCCGGAGCGCGTCGCGGCTCGGTCCGTCCGGGGTCCACTCGTTGTCATTGAACAGGTTCCCGAAATTATTGAGCTGGATGGGGTTGGTGGTCTTGGTCTTCGTCTCGGGGATGTTGGGGAGGTCCTGCTCCAGCTCGATGACCTGGTACTTCTTCCCGTTATAGGTCAGGGTCCGGTCTTCCGGATCGTAGGAATGTCCCTTCACGAGCTTCTCGGTGGTGGCGCCTTCCTTGTAAACGATATCCACGTCTCGGATCTTCCGGGCTCGGACGCCCTGGACCTTGCCCATGATGGTGTCGATGATCCGCTCTTCGAGCTTGTCCTTTAGTTCCTGCGGCATTTTGAGCGCCTGGAACTCCTCCGAGACCTCGGCGCTGACGACCTCCCGGCGCTTCTCCTCGGACCCCTGGGCGGCTGCGGGGAGGGCGGCGGTGGCGAACAGCGCGGTCAGGGCGAGGATGCGGGCGATGGGCATGGACCCTCCTGTATGACGGATGAGCTAGTATCGCTCCGACCGTCCCCCCCTGTCAAGGCGGCTGTCTTGACCCCGATCCTCGGCTAAGCAACTGTGCCCGGGCACACTCGTGGCGCCGCCTGCGGCGGCGCCCGAATCCGCAAGCAAGGCTATCCCCGCCGGGCGAGAAATAGAGCACCTCGTTTGCCGGCTTGCCGCTGCTGACGGAGCTGGCCCACCGAAGCAAGCTGATCGAAGATCTCGACGCCGTGCCTGGATTAGTCCCGGACACCTGACGTTGGATGTCGACTCCAGCCTGATTGAATCGGACAAGAAAGAGGCGCAGAAGGCCTG
>MGTY01000086.1 GCA_001799695.1 Elusimicrobia bacterium GWA2_69_24 | reverse complement strand
CCGCATCCTCCGCCGGACTCGACGAGAAGCTCACCAAGGAGATCACGACCTTGGTCAGCGAGAAGACCGGGTACCCGGCGGACATGCTGGAACTCGACCTCGACATGGAAGCCGACCTGGGCATCGACACGGTCAAGCAGGCCGAGCTCATCGGCATGATCCGCGACAAGTACGCCATCTCCAAGGCTGAGAACCTGTCGCTCAAGGACTATCCGACCCTGCGCCACGTCATCGGCTTCGTCATGCAGCAAACCGGAGCGCCCGTCCCCTCCGCGAAAGGTGAAACGGCGCGCTCCGGGGACGGCGCCCCCATGGGCGCCGTCGAGACCAAGCGGGTCACCTATGCCGTGGAGGACGAGGCCCCGGCGCCGGCCCCGGCGGCCGCGCCGTCTTCGGACATCGACCCCCGCTTCGCGCCCTGGAAGCTGGAATACTACCCCCGCCCGGCCCAGAACCGGGCTCCCGCGCTCACCAAGACTGGTGCGACGCTGGTGCTGGCCATCAATGCCGAGACCGCGGAGCCGTTCCTCGCCGAACTGGAGAAGGCGGGGGCCGCCCCGGTGCTCCTGAAGACGGCTGATTGGGCCACCGAGGCGGAAGCCGCGGAAGGCATCCGCAAGGTCCTCAAGGACCGCAAGGCGGAGGGGATCCTCGACGTCACTTCCCTGGACCTGCCGGCCTTCGACGACATGAGCGCCGCGGCGTTCGACCGCAACTACAGGAAGACCGCCCGGGCCCTGTTCCTTACCGCCAAGACCCTGCGCCCGGACCTCGAGGCCGCGGGCGAGAAGGCCTGGCTCCTGCTCCTGACCCGGATGGGGGGCCTGCACGGCGCCGGCGGCCAGCCCTTCCAGCCCATGGCCGGAGCCCAGACCGGTCTCGCCAAAGCCCTGAGCCGCGAGTTCGCGAAGGCCACGGTCCGCCTGGTGGACTTCGACGCTCCGACCGCCCCCGCGGACATGCTGTCGATCGGTCTGTCCGAGCTCGGCTCCAACGACCCCCGCCGCGAGGTGGGCTACGTGAAGGGGACGCGCTACGCCCTGCGCCTCGTCCCCTACCGCCCCGACGGCAATCGCCGCAAGGTCACCCCGAAGTCCGTGTTCCTCATCACGGGCGGGGGGGGAGCCCTGGCCTCGACCATGGCCAAGGAGATCGCCCGGCGCCACAAGTGCCGCCTGGTGCTCCTGGACATCCATCCCCTGCGCAAGGAAGCCGCGGCCTGGGCCCGGATGACGGCGGAAGAGCTCAAGGCCCTCAAGGACCAGACCTGGGTGGAGATGAAGAAGGACACCACCCGCAAGGCCACCCCGGCGCTCCTGGAACGGGAGTTCGGCCGCGTGCTGGGGGCCATCAAGCTGCACCGCGACATCGAGGAGATCATCCGCCTCGGCGGCAAGGTCATGTACCTCGCGGGCGACCTCACCGACGCCAGCTCCGTGACCAAATCGATCAAGGAAGCGCTCAAGGCCTACGGGCAGATCGACTTCGTCATCCACACCGCCGGCCTCGATGAGTCGAAGCTCCTGGCGGACAAGAAGGTGGAGAACTTCGACCGGGTCGTGCGCCCCAAGGCGCACGGCGCGTTCCACCTGGTGAAATCCGTCCCCGCCTGCCGGGGCCAGCGCTGGGTGTTCTTCTCCTCGGTGGTGGCGCGCTTCGGCAACCTCGCGCAGACCGACTACGCGACGGCCAACGACTTCCTGGTGAAGCTGTCGGCGCACCTCAACGCCCGCCAGCGCTCCGCGGTCGCCTTCGACCTCACCGCCTTCGGCGAGATCGGAATGGCGACGCGCGCCAGCGTCATGCAGTTCCTCTCCGCGCAGGGCGTCGAGTTCATGCCGCCCAAGACCGGCATCCACATCATGCTGGACCGGATGCTCGACACCCAGGAGGCCAGCGAGGTCCTGGTCGCGGGAGCGCTGGGCAAGCTGGATTCGGACGCCCTGTTCGAAAAATCAGCCACCACCGCTCCGCTGGCCCAGGACGCGCAGCTCTTCGACCAGGAGCTGTCGAGGAACGGCTCGGGCACCGTGACCGCGAAGACCTTCAGCCTGCAGTCCGACCCGTGGCTCAAGGACCACTCCATCAGCGGGACGCCCTACGTCGCGGGCGTCATGGGCCTGGAGCTGCTGGCCGAGACCGCCGCCCGGCGCGCCGGCGCGGTCCCCGCGGGGCTCTCGGACGTGCACTTCGCGATCCCCATCAAGCTGCTGCGCAACCGCCCCATCACGGTCCGCACGACCGCGAAGGAGGACCGGGACAGCACCGCGCTCAGCATCCAGTCGACCTTCGTGTCGCCGAAGGGGGACAAGCTGGGCGACGACAAGACCCACTTCACCGCCCGGGTCCTGCGCGACCAGAAGGCCGCGCCGGCGGCTCCGGCGATGAAGGCCGGAACGGAGCAGGAATGGGTGGTCCGGGCCAAGGACATCTACCAGGCCTATTTCCACGGCCCCAGCTTCCAGGTCCTGGCCGGGATCCGCACGATCTCGGAGGACGGACTGGTCGCGGTCTACCGCCGGCCCGCGGCGCCGCTCTGGGACTCGGGGGCCCGCAAGCTCGTCTTCCAGCCCCTGCTCATCGAGGCGGCCTTCCAGGCCTGCGGCTACCGGGACCTGCACTACGCGAAGAAGATGACCCTCCCGGATTCCATCGGGCAGGTGCGCGTGTTCGACCTGGGCACACCCCCGGAGGAGCTCTTCATCCACGTGCGCTACAAGGGCAAGGAAGGCGCCAACAAGAGCGTCTACGACGCCACCGTGGTGGACGCGGGGGGCAAGGTCTGGGTCGCGCTCGAGGACTACCGGATGATCCAGATCTGATGGCCGACGGCTTCCTGGTCGAGCGCTGCCGGCTCGACGAGATCGACGCGCTGGCCCTCTCCCTCGACGGAGGCGGGACCCAGCCGCCCCCGTCCCCCGGCGGGGATTTCGACGCCGGGGAGCTGGAGGAGGCGGCCCGCCTGCGCCTCCCCAAGCGCCGCCGGCAGTGGCTGGCGGGCCGCCTGGCGGCCAAGAGGGTCCTGCGCCGCATGATCCCGGTCGAGATCCCGATGTCGGGCATCGCGATCCGCAGCCGGGAGGACCGCTCCCCGGAGTGCGCGCGCCTGGGCCACGACGGCTTCTCCATCTCGCATTCCGGCGACTGGGCCGCGGCCGCGGCCGTCCCCGCGGGCGCCCTGGTGGGGATCGACCTCGAGGCCGTGGCGCCGCGGACGGCGTCGTTCTTGTCCCTGTGCGCCCACCCCTCGGAGATCGACGCCCGGACCGCCGCGGACCCCCGGGAGCAGACCACCCTCTGGACCATGAAGGAAGCCGTGTCCAAGCTCCTGCGCGTCGGGCTCAGCGCCGGCTTCTGGGACATCCGCTTCCCCTGCACGGAGACGGGGCGGCGGGTCGAATTGTTCGGGGAGCCCCTCGCGCGCTGGGAGGCGGCGGGGCGCCCGGAGATCCTTTTCCACACCACGGCGGACGAGCGGGAAGTGCTGACGGTGGCCTACACGCGCACCGCGGCCCAAGGAGCCGACCATGACTGACGCCGGAGCCAAGAAGACGCGCAAGCGGGCCGCCGTTCCGCAGAACATCAAGCACATGCGCGAAGTCATCGAGAAGGCCCGCGAGGGGGGCGACCCCGACCGCGTCCTGGCCCAGAAGGCCAAGGGCAAGCTCACGGCCCGAGAGCGCATCCACTATCTCGTCGACGAGGACTCCTTCCAGGAGCTCGACCTCCTGGTCACCACCCGCTGCAATGACTTCGGGCTGCAGGACAAGCACATCCCCGGCGACGGGGTCATCACGGGCATCGGCCGCGTCGGAGGCCGCGAAGTGGCCATCTTCGCCCAGGACTTCACCGTCCTCGGCGGCTCGCTGGGCCTGGCCCACGCCAACAAGATCTGCAAGATCATGGACATGGCCGTGGAGAACCGGGTGCCGGTCATCGGGCTCCTCGACTCGGGCGGCGCCCGCATCCAGGAGGGGGTGGACTCCCTCGACGGCTACGCCAAGATCTTCTACCGCAACACCAAGGCCTCGGGCGTCATCCCCCAGATCTCCGTCATCCTGGGCCCCTGCGCCGGCGGCGCGGTGTACTCCCCGGCCCTCACCGACTTCGTGTTCATGGTGGAGGGTTCCAGCCACATGTTCGTGACCGGTCCCGAGGTGGTCAAGGCCGCCACAGGCGAGACGGTCACCTTCGACGTGCTGGGCGGCGGCATGACGCACGGCGCGAAATCGGGGAACTGCCACTTTCTGCCGCGCTCGGAGCCCGACTGCTTCCGGCAGGTCCGCGAGCTGATCTCATTTTTGCCCCAGAACCGCTGGGAGAAGCCGCCGCGCCTGGCCAACCCGGACCCCATCCGCCGCACCACGCCGCTCCTGGAGGTCCTCTGCGAGGTGGACCCGCGCAAGCCCTACCGCGTGCACCATGTGATCTGGCAGCTGGCCGACGAGCACAAGTTCTTCGAGGTCATGCACGACTTCGCCAAGAACATCGTGATCGGCTTCATGCGCCTGGGCGGGGACGTCGTGGGCGTGGTGGCCAACAACCCCGCGCACAAGGCCGGGGCCATCGACATCGACGCCTCCGACAAGGCCGCGCGCTTCATCCGCTTCCTCAACACCTTCAACATCCCCATCCTGACCCTGGTGGACGTCCCGGGCTACTGGCCCGGCGTCGAGCAGGAGCACGGCGGCATCATCCGCCACGGGGCCAAGCTCCTGCACGCCTACGCGGAGGCCACCGTCCCCAAGGTGACCGTGGTGCTGCGCAAGGCCTACGGCGGCGCCTACATCGCCATGAGCTCCAAGCACATGGGCGCGGACTTCAACTTCGCCTTGCCCTGCGCCGAGATCGCGGTGATGGGCCCGGCCGGGGCTATCGAGATCCTGTTCTCCCGCAAGCTCAAGGCGGGGACGCCCGAGGAGCAGGCCAAGCTGCGGGTAGAGCTGACCGACGACTACAAGCGGCGCTTCGCCTCGCCCTACCAGACCGCCTCCACCGGTTCGGTCGACGAGGTCATCGAGCCCAGCGAGGTGCGGCACAAGATCGCGCGCGCCTTCCGTTTCCTGGAGAACAAGCGCCAGCCCGGCGAGCACGATAACCGCGGCAACATCCCTCTGTAGCCGTCAACCCGACGGTGGGGAAGCGA
>MGTY01000085.1 GCA_001799695.1 Elusimicrobia bacterium GWA2_69_24 | reverse complement strand
CTTCCTTTCGGACGCGATGCGCGTGAGCATCGCCGCCACCGCCCTTTCCAAGCGGAACTGGTCGCACCAGATGCGCCGGAAGCGCGGCCAGCCGCTCCGGAAGCCGATGCCCTGCAGGCGGCGGAACACCTCTTCGGCCGGCATGCGGCCCCGCTCGACCTCGTCGGCGACCTTCCAGACCATGGCCGCGATGCGCCAGGACGAGCAGCCGCACTCGGCGGCCAGGGCCCGGACCACCTTGCGCACGTCGAAGCGCAGGAGGACGTTCCCGATGTCGAAGAAGACGGCCCGGATCGCGGGCTTGCCCCCCCGCTCGGTTTGCGGTATCCTATCGTTCACAGCCATGGATCAGAACCCCCGGACGCTCGACGCGGCGGCCTTGGACGAGGCCCTCAGGCTCATCGCCCCCATCATCAGCCATGAGATCCGCAATCCCATGGCCGTCATCGGCAATTCCGCCTACTTCATCAAGGCCAAGCTCGGCCAGGGCGGACCCTTGGACCCCAAGGTCATCAAGCACCTCGGCATCGTGGAGGCCGAGATCCGCCACGCCAACGAGATCATCGGCGAGCTCCTCTCCTACGCCCGGATGCCGACCCCCTCCCTGGCCCCCCAGGGGCTCAACGCCCTCGTGGACACCGCCCTCCAGACCCTGCCCAAACCCGACAAGATCGAGCTCAAGCGCAGCGCGGCCCCCGCGGCCGCCAAGGTGGTCGCCGACCCCGCGCTCGCGGCCCCCGCCCTGCGCCACCTAGTGCGCAACGCCTACGAGGCGCTTCTGCTGGCCGAAGGCTCTTGCGTGGTCAAGATCAAGGCCTCCGTCGAAGCGGGCTTCGGCGTGTTCGAGGTATCCGACAACGGCCCCGGGCTTTCCGCCGAGGCCCGCGCCAAGCTCTTCCAACCCTTCAACGCCGGCAAGCCCCGCGGCGTCGGGCTCGGACTCGCCTTCGTCCGCAAGGTCGCCGAACGGCACGGCGGCAAGCTCGAACTGGGGAAGGCTGCGGCCAAGGGCGTTTCCTTCCGGCTCCGGCTCCCCCTCGCGTAGCGGACCGGCCTACCTCTTGCGGACGGTGAGCAGCATCCCCGCTACCGCGGTGACTTCCACCAGGGCGCCCTTGGGGATGGCGCCGCCCTCCGCGACCGCCTTCCAGAGTTCCCCCCGCACCAGCACCCTGCCGCGCGGCCCCAACTCGCTGTAAGCCTCGCCCTCGAGCCCCACCATGGCCTCCGGACCCGTGGTCGCCCCGCGCCGGTAGGCCAGGACCACCACGTAGGAGACCGCCGCCACCACGGCCAGCAGCCCCGCCAGCGTGCTGACGATGACGGTCCAGGAGACCTGCAGGCCGCCCATGGATTGCTGGAACAGCATGAGCACCCCCAACAGCACGGCCACGACGCCGCTCAGCGCCAGGAGGCCGTAGCTGGTGATCTTGATCTCGAGCAGGAAGAAGAGCATCCCGGCCACGATGAGGAGGACCCCGGCGTAGCTCGCCGACAGGGTCTGGAAGGAATAGAAGGCCAGCAGGATGCAGACCAGGCCCACGACCCCGGGCAGGATGAGCCCGGGGTTGTAGAGCTCGATGAACAGGCCGGCCGCGCCCAGACTCATCAGGATCATGGCCACGTTGGGGTCGCTTACCGCGGCCAGCCAGCGCTGACGGCGGGTCATCTCGAAGCGCTCCACGACCGCGCCGGCCGTGCGCAGGGGCGCCGAGAAATCGGCGAGTTTGCGCCCGTCCGCCTGGACCAGCAGGTCGTTGAGGTCCGCGGCCACGAGGTCCACGACATGGAGGGACAGCGCCTCGGAGGCGGGGATCGAGGTACTCTGCGAGACCGCCTCGAACGACCACGATTCGTTGCGGCCGCGCTTCTGCGCGATGGACTTGAGATAGGCCGCCGCGTCGTTGACCGCCTTCCCTTCCATCACCTTGTCGGTCCCCTCTTTGGCTTCCTTGCCCCCCATCCCCCCCATCGTGGGGATGGCCACGGGATGCGCGGCCCCGATGTTCGTGCCCGGGGCCATGGCCGCCACATGCGCGGCCATGGTGATGAAGACGCCCGCGGAAGCCGCCCGGCCGCCGGTGGGATGGACGTAGACGATGACCGGGACCTTGGCGGCCAGGATGGCCTTGATGATGTCCCGCATGGAGAGGTCGAGCCCCCCCGGGGTGTCGAGCTGGAAGACCAGAGCGTCGGCCTTGCGCGTCTCGGCCTCCCGGATGGCCGCAGTCATGAACTCGGCGGCCACGGGATGGATGATGCCGGAATAGGGGGCGACGAGCACGCGCGGCGGGTCTTGGGGCTTCGCCGCCGCAGGCTTCGCGACGGTCACGAAACCAGCCGCCGGGAGCGCGGTCCAGACCAGGAGTCCCGCCAAAAGCAGGCGTCGCGGCATCAGTTCACCCTCCCCATGCGGCTGGGCGGCCAATAGATGATCCAGGCCTTGCCCTTGAGGTAGCGCTCGGCTACCGGACCCCAGAAGCGGCCGTCGCAGGAGCGGTCGCGGTTGTCGCCCATGACGAAGAAGGAGCCCTCCGGGACCGTGACGGGTCCGAACTCGTCTTTCATGGTGTCGCCCAGCGTCGCGTCGAGCTGGCCGGAGGCCCAGAGGCTCTGATACTCCTCGGAGCTCAGGCGCGCGGTCGGGGCCTCCCGCCGGAAGGGGTCTCGGTATTCCGCGTAGCTCTCCCGCCCCAGGGGCTCGCCGTTGACGAGGACAAAGCCGCCGCGGACCTCCACCTTCTCTCCCGGCAGGCCGATCACGCGCTTGATGAAATCCTTGCCGTACTGGGGCGTGCCGCAATGCACCACCTCGTCGTCGTCGGTGGGGAAGCGGAAGACGATGATGTCGCCCCGGGCGATGGGCTTGATCCGGAGCAAGCGCTTGGCCGTGAACGGGATGCGGACCCCGTAAACGAACTTATTGACGAAGAGGTGGTCGCCGATGCGCAGGGTGCTCTCCATGGAACCGGACGGGATCTTGAAGGCCTGCAGCACGAAGTACATGAGCACCGCGGCCAGGATGACCGCGGAGAACACGGTCTCCGCCCACTCCTGGTCCTCGCTGAGGAAATGCGTCCTCTGCTCAGGCGCGGCGCCCGCGGTCCAGGCCCGGATGAAGCCCCAGGTCCCCAGGAGCAGGGCCCCGCCCAGGCCCATCAGCAGTTCCCGCAAGGACAGCGTCTCGGCCGACGCGCTCACGAAGCGGATGCGGCTCTCGATGGAGAGGACCGCGATGAGGGTGACGGCGAAGCCCGCGAGGGCGAAGAACAGGGAGTGCCAGACCGCGGCGGCCCGGCGGGAATCCAGCTTGCCCGACTTGACCCAGCGCTTGGTCAGCCACAGGTAGATGCCCATGGCGACGCCGATACCGAATAATCGCATTTCCATTTGGATTGGCCTATTCTATCAATAAATCCCTAACGGTCGATCTTGAGCACGGCCAGGAAGGCTTCTTTGGGGACTTCCACCGAGCCGAGCAGCTTGGCCTTGCGCTTGCCTTCCTTCTGCTTGGACAGGAGCTTGCGCTTGCGCGTGATGTCGCCCCCGTAGCACTTGGCCAGGACGTCCTTGCGCTGGGCCGGAATGGTCTCCCGGGCCACGATCTTCCCGCGCACCGAGGCCTGCAGGGCGACCTCGAACATCTGCCGCGGGATGAGTTCCTTGAGCTTCTCGCACAGGCCGCGGCCCATCATCTGCGCCTTGTCCTTGTGCACGATCTGGCTCAGCGCGTCCACGGACTCGGCGTGGATGAGGATCTCCAGCTTCACCAGGTCGCACTCGCGGTGGCCGCTGGGATGGTAGTCGAAAGAGGCGTAGCCCTTGGAGACCGACTTGAGGCGGTCGTAGAAGTCCATCACGATCTCCGACAGCGGCATCTCGTAGCGCACGATCATGCGGTCGTTGGCCATGTATTCGACCGACTGATGGATGCCGCGGCGGTCCTTGAGCAGGTTGATGACCGGCTCCTGGAAGCGCACGGGGAGGATGATGGTGACGTTGACGTGCGGCTCGCGCACGGTGTGGATGTCTCCGTAATGGGGGAACTTCGCCGGGTTGTCGACCGTCTCCCACTTCTCCGAGCCCAGGCGGCGCACCTCGAAGACGACGTTGGGGCTGGTCACGATGAGATTGAGGTCGAACTCCCGCTCCAGGCGTTCCTTCACGATGTCCATGTGCAGGAGGCCCAAGAATCCCAGCCGGAAGCCGAAGCCCAGGGCCTGGGACACGTCCACCAGGTAGGAGAACGACGAGTCCTCCAGATGCAGCTTCTCCAAGGCGTTCTTGAGGCTGGGGTAATCCGCGGGGTTGACCGGGAAGACCCCGGCGAAGACCACGGGCTTGGCGTCGCGGTAGCCGGGCAAGGCCTGCTTGAGGGGATGTTCCGAGTTCATGACCGTGTCGCCTACGCGCACCAGGTGGATGTCCTTGAGGCCGCAGGCCATGTAGCCGACCTCGCCGGCGCACAGGCGCTTGGTCTGGACCTGCTTGGGGGTCAAGAATCCCACCTCTTCCACGCCGCATTCCAGCCCGGTCGAGAAGAACTGGATCTTCTGCCCCACTTCGAGCGTCCCGTCCACCAGGCGCATGTACAGGATGACCCCGCGGTAGGGGTCGAAGAGCGAGTCGAAGACCAGGGCCGCCAGGGGTTTTTCGGAGGAGCCCGTGGGCGCCGGGAACTCGTTGACGATGGCCGCCAGGACCTCCTCGGTGCCGCGCCCTTCCTTGGCCGAGGCCAAAATGGGGTTCTCCAATATGTTGAGCACGTCGAATATCTGCTCTTCCACCCCGTCCACGTTGGCGGAGGGCAGATCCACCTTGTTGATGACCGGGATGATCTTGAGGTCGAGCTGCTTGGCCAGGTCCGCGTTGGCCAGGGTCTGCGCCTCCACGCCCTGCGTCGCATCGACCACCAGGAGCGCGCCCTCGCAGGCCGCCAGGGCGCGGGACACCTCATAGGTGAAGTCCACGTGGCCGGGGGTGTCGATGAGGTTGAGGATGTACTTCTTCCCGTCCGGGGCGGTGTGCAGCATCCGGACCGCCTTGGCCTTGATGGTGATGCCGCGCTCCTTCTCGAGCTCCATGGAATCCATGACCTGCTCGCTCATCTTGCGGTGCTCGATGGTGCCGGTCCGCTCCAGCAGGCGGTCGGCCAGCGTGCTCTTGCCGTGGTCGATATGGGCGATGATGGAGAAATTGCGTATCCGGGAGATGTCCTGGTTGGCGTGGGTCATCGGCTCACAGCTCGCCGACCAGGCGCTGGATCTCGCGCGAGTCGGACATCCGGACGGCCTTGTGGATCGCGGCGCGGGCGTCCTCCATGCGGATCGAGCGGATGATCTGCTTGATGCGCAAAAACATCCGCGGCGTCACCGAGAAGACGTCCACCCCCAGCCCCACCAGGAGCGGGACGGCCCGGGGGTCGGAAGCCATCTCCCCGCAGACCGTGACCTTCTTGTCGCGGCGATGAGTCGTCTCCACGATCTGGTGCAGGAGGCGCACGATGGCGGGGTGGAACGGGTCGTAGAGGTGGGCGACTTCCTCGTTGATGCGGTCCACCGCGAGGGTGTACTGGATGAGGTCGTTGGTCCCGATGGAGACGAAATCGACCTCGTCGAGCAGGGCGTCGAGCATGAGGGCGGCGGAAGGGATCTCCACCATGATGCCCAGGGGGACCTTCTTGGGAACCTCCACACCTTCGGCCAGGAGCTCCTGGTGCGCCTCGAAGAAGACCCGCCGCGCGCCCTGGATCTCCTCGATGGAGGAGATCATGGGCAGCAGGACCTCCACCTTCCCGTAAGGCGCCGCGCGCAGCATGGCGCGGAACTGGGTCTTCATGAGGTCGGGGTGCTTGAGGAAGATGCGTATCCCGCGCAGGCCCATGAAGGGGTTGGCCTCGTTCTTGGGGCCCTCCAGGCCCAGCTGGGTGAGCCGGTCCCCGCCGATGTCCGCGGTGCGGAAGACGACCGGCTGGGGGGCGAAGGCCCGCGTCACCGGGATGTAGATGCGGGACTGCTCCTCCTCGGTGGGGGCGGAGGGCCGGTTGAGGTAGAGGTATTCGGTCCGGAACAGCCCGACCCCGTCCGGACGGAGCGCGGCCGCGGGCTTGAGCTCCTCCGGCGAATCCATATTGACCTTGACCCGCACCCGGATGCCGTCGGCGGTCGTGGCGGGGACGCCGACGAAGCGCTCGAGCGCCTCCTCTTCCTGGAGGGACTGCTCGCGGGCCTTCTCGTACTTGACGATGGCCTCGGGACTGGGATGGATGAGCACGAGCCCCTGGTCCCCGTCCACGATGATCTGGTCCCCGGTCTTCACGCGCTGGCTGGCGTCCGACAGGCCCACCACGGCCGGGATCTCCATGCTCTGGGCCAGGAGGGCGGTGTGGCTCGATTTGCCCCCCAGGTCGGTGACGAAGCCCAGGATGTTGTTCTCCCGGAGGTTGAGGGTGTCGGAGGGGAGCAGGTTGCGCGCGACCAGGATGGAGGGGGCCTTGATGTCGGTTAGCCCCTTCTTCTCCTGCTTGAGGAGGTGGGACAGCAGGCGCTTGCCCACGTCGAAGAGGTCGTGGCGCCTTTCCCGGAAGAACTCGTCCTGCATCTTCTCGAAGGTCTGGTTGACGACCTCGAGAGCCTCGGAGAGCGCGAACTCGGCGTTGACCCCCTCGTCGAGTATGCGCTTGGGGACGTCCTTGGTGATGAGGGGGTCGCGCAGGATGAGCCGGTGCGTGTCGATCAGCCGGGCGTGCTCCTTGCCCAGCATCTTGAGCGCCTTGGCCTCCGTGGCGTCGAGGTCGCGATGGGTCGCCTCGAGCGCCAGCTTGAACCGCTTGACCTCGAGCCGCACCCTCTGCGGGGCGATGTCCAGGCGGTTGATGACGATCTCCTCGTTCTCCAGGAGATAAGCCCTGCCGATCGCGATCCCGGCGCTGGCCGGGACGCCCTTGATCACGATCATCGGCCGCCGCCTCTCTCTCTATTCCTCATCGAAATTCCTTTGAAAAAGCGCTTCGAACCCCTTCATCGCCGCCGCCTCGTCCGCGCCCTCGAGCACGACCTTGACCTGTTCGCCGCAGGCGGCCGCCAGCATCATGATCCCCATGACGCTCTTGCCGTTGACGACGATCTCCTCGCCGCTCTGGACCTTGCTCACCTGGATCTTGCAGTTGTGCCGCACGCTGGTCTGGACGAAGAGCGCCGCCGGCCGCGCATGCAGCCCGAGCCGGTTCTTGATGGTGAAGGTCTTCTCGATCATGTGGTCGATCCTGGCCTCAAAACCCCGCGAGCTCCGCCGCCAGGCCCAGCGCCGCCAGGCCGGCGTACAACCGGAGCATGGACACCTGCCGCGCGGCGCGCAAGCCGAACGCCGTCCCGAAGACCACGAATCCGCTCCACCCCAGCGTCCCGCCGAACGGGGGCACGAGTATGAGGGCGGCGACCAGCAGGACCGCCGCCGCGGCGCCCGCCGCGCGGATCCAGCGGGTCCGGTCCTGCAGCCGCAGTCCCTTGAAGCCGGCGGGGAGGTTCTCCTGCAGGGAATAGCCCATGGCGATCCCCCGCCAGCGCAGCCACAGCGCCGGGGCGTTGTAGAGAGCCAGGTAGAGGACCGCGGACGCCGCGAGCGCGTGCGGCGTCTCCAGGGTCCATAGGACCAGCCAGGCCAGCATGGCGGCCACGGCGCAGAAGGGCTTGAGCCCCCCCCAGAAGAGCGCGTCTCCCAGCGCCGCGACCGAGGAGGCCATCATCTTCTTGACCGCCTCGATGCGCAGCTCGGCGGCGGGGCGCTCCGCCGCGGGCAGCCCCGCGCTCCGCTCCTCCATGGCCCCGACCGCCCCCAGCACGAACCCGGCCATGTAGGGGTTGGTGTTGAAGAAGCAGAGATGCCGCCGCTCCGCAGTCCGAAGCGCCGCGGGGTCCGGATAGGCGCGCCGCAGCACCGGGTCCAGCGCGTAGAGGAACCCCGCGTTCTGCATCCCCGAGAAATTCCAGCATGACTGCAGGAGCATGGAGCGGACGAAGACGGAGGTCTGGAGGTCCCGGCGCATCAGACGAGCTTCCTCAGAAACGACTGCAGCAGCACCGCGAGCCCCAACAGCGGCACCCAGCCGAACGCCGTGGTCAGGCCCTCCCGCCCGAAGGCGGGCGCCAGGTCCCAGAGCCGGCTCAGCGCCGGTCCCGCCAGCGCCGTGCCGAGATATAGGAAAAGCGCGGTCATCGCCCACTGCAGGGCCAGGCTCTTGAAGAGGACGGCGCGCCACGGGGGCTCCTCGTCCCGGGACAGGGATGTGAGGAGTTCCGCCGTGAGTCCGGACCGCCAGGTCCGCGCCCGGCTCTCGAGCGCCCGATGCCCGATGCCCAACGCCAGCCCCGCCGGCAGGGCGGCCGCGGCCGGGACGGCATGGGGACCCGCCAGAAGCAGTACCGCGCCCGCCGCCGCCACCGTGCCGTTCAAAGGGATGACGCAGCCGACCGGCAGGTCCTCCAGGCTGAACAGCTCGATCATGGCCCCCACCGCGGCGCCCATCGCCGGGCTCCCGCACGCCCAGCCCACCAGGGGCCCGACTAAAAGCGGCCGGGAGAGCATCCATTGCCCCACCAGTACCGCGTCCAGTTCCAGCGCGGCCACTCCCGCGCACAAAGCCGGCAGCACGACGAGATGCCAGGCCAGCATCGCTCACGCCTTGGTCCGCATGAGGGAGAGCACGTCCACCGGGGTGTCCCCCGGGACGGCCCGCCCTTCGATGCGGACCCCGCGGGCCGCGATGGAGTCGAGGGCCCGCATGTCCTCGTCCGATAGGAAGATCGCCTTGCCGATCTGCAGAGTCCCCGCGGCGTAATGCAGGCCGCCGACGTTCAGGGAGTCGAAGCGCGCGCCGGCGTCGAGCAGGGCCAGGGCTTCCTGCGGGCCGGCGACCAGGACCAGGGTCCGGTCGGCGGCGACCCCCGGACCCTCGAGCGCCTTGGCCGCCTGCGCGACCGGCAGGACCTCCAAGGCGACCTCTTCGGGGACCGACAGCGCCATGAGCGCCCGGTAGGTCGGGTCCGCGGCGGCGGGCTCCGAGGCCACGACGATGCGCTGGACGCGGAACACCGGCACCCACCCCTCCACCACCTGTCCGTGGATGAGCCGGTCGTCGATGCGCACCAGGACCACTGCCATGGGGCTAGGCCCTCCCGGCGAGCAGGACCCGGATGTTGCTGACCGCGCGCTGGCCCGCGGAGAGCATCTTCTCCGCGAGTTCCGAAGCCGTGGCGGCGGTCTTGCGGTAGTTGAAGGCCGTCACCAGCATGTACAGGTTCACGCCGCTGATCACCGGGACTTCGGGCCGGTCCTTGAGGAGCGGGATGGCCACGTTGGCCGGGGTTCCGCCGGGCATGTCCGTCACCACGATCATCTCGCCCTTGCCGCGCACCCGTTCCAGAGCCTCGCTCAGCCGGCCGCGGACCTCGACGACGCTCATGCGGGCGGAGATGCCCACGCAGAGGACGCCGCCGTCCTGGGGGCCGACGATTCCTTCGGCGGCCTCCACGAGGTAGGCCCCGAACTCGCCGTGCGTGATGATGATGATGTTGATCATGCCGTTCAGCGGTTCAGGTCCCGATGATACTCCCGCGCCCGGTAGCCGCTCTTGCGCAGCGCCTGCGCCAGCGTGTGGGTGACGAAGACGCTGCGATGCCGGCCGCCCGTGCACCCGATGGCCACCGTCAGGTACGATTTCCCCTCGCGGATGTAGTAAGGGAGCAGGCCCTTGATGAGCTTGGTGAACTGGGAGAGGAAGCGCCGGGTGATGGCCTGGCGCAGGAGATAGGTCTGCACCGGGGCGTCCAGGCCGTTCTTGCGGGCTAGCTTGGGCCGGTAGTTCGGATTGGGCAGGAAGCGCACGTCGAAAGCGAGGTCCGCGTCCAGGGGCAGGCCGTACTTGTAGCCGAAGGAAACCACGGAGAGCGTCATCTCCCTCACGCGCTTGGCGTCCAGCGCGAACTGGATCTCCTCCTTCAACTCTCCCAAAGTGAGGTCGCTGGTGTCTATCACCTTGTCGGAGATGGCCTTGATGTCGGTCAGCTCCCGGCGCTCCTTGTGGATGGCGTCCAGGATGTTCATGCCGAGCGGGTGGCGGTGGCGCGTCTCCGAGAAGCGCTGCACCAGCACCTTGTCCGAGGAGTCGAGGAACAGGATGCGGCATTCGATGCCGCGGCTGCGCAGATCCCGCAGCACCCCCGAGAACCCCTCCAGGAAATCCCGCTCGCGGATGTCCAGCCCCAGGGCCACCCGCCGGTACTCTCCCGCGACCAGCAGGTAATCCGCGAAGGAGCCGACCAGGGAGACGGGCAGGTTGTCCACGCAGAAGAAGCCGATGTCCTCGAAGGTCTTCAGGGTCTGGCTCTTGCCGGCCCCCGACAACCCGGTGATCACAAAGAGCTGGAGGGCGCCCCCGTTCCCGCGCCGGTCGGTCTTGCGCTTCATGTCCGCGGCTCCCGCCGGGGCGACATCCGGGCGATGAGGCTCCGATTGAAGCGCTCGGCGCTGAAATGCCCCGTGATCTTGAGCCGCTGATTGAGAGAGGCGACCTCGATGAGCACCGCCAGGTTGCGCCCGGGGCTCACCGGGATGCGCACCAGCGGGACCGAAACGTCGATGATCTTGGCCGCCTGCCGCTCCAAGCCGGTGCGGTCCATGGCGGCCTGCGGGTCCCAGTGCTCGAGCCGGACCGCGAGCCCGAGCTGGACCATGTTGAGGATGGAGCCCACGCCGAAGAGCTGCTTGATGTCGATGATGCCCAGGCCGCGCACTTCCATGTAGTGCTTGAGCGGCTCCGGGCAGCTCCCCACCAGGACCCCGCCGTACTTCTGCCGGATCTCCACCACGTCGTCGGCGACCAGGATGTGCCCGCGCTTGACCAGCTCCAGGGCGCACTCCGACTTGCCCAGGCCGGCCTCGCCCTGGATCAGCACCCCCAGGTCGTAGACGCTGACCAGGACGCCGTGGACCCGGAGCACGGGCGCCAGCCGATCGTCAAGCCAGGCGGAGAGCTCCCCGATGAACTCCGCGGTGTCGAGCCCGCTGCGCAGCAGGGGGACCTTGAACTTGCGGCAGCTCTGCGTGAGCGCCTGGGGCGGCTTGAAGTCTCCGGTGATGACCAGGCAGGGCAAAGACGGCCGGCTCAGCATCTTCTCGAGGTTGGCGGCGAGGTCCTTGGCGGACGCGGTCAGGCAGTAGGCGTGCTCCCCCCGGCCGATGATCTGGATGCGCTCCGCGCGGAAGTGCGCGGGGTAGCCCGCCAGGGCGAGGCCGGGGCGGTTCACCTCCGGGGTGGTGATCTCCCGGCCCAGCGCTCCCCGACCCGTGATCAGCTCCAGCTTCAACCGCTCGCGCCGCTCCTCCAGGAGGTCGCCGACGGTGAGGCTCCTCAATGGCTCTCCTTCCTCACCGGCTGCAGCAGCCCGAAGCTGTCGTCGAGCCGCCGGAAGATCACGTTGACCTTCCGGGTCTCCTGGTTATGGAACATCCAGAACGTGTAGCCGAGCCGCTCCATCTCCAGAGCCGCCGCGTCCGGGGTCATGGGAGACAGGGGGACCTGCTTGACGACGGAGAAGCGGACCGAGGAGGGCTTGCTCTCGTCCAGCATCGCCTCGGGCGTCTCGGGGACGTGCTTGCGGCCCTCCTTGAGGCGCTCCTTGTACTTGCGCAACTGGGCGTCGATCTTGTCCGAAGCGATGTCGACGGCGGCGTAGACGGATTCTTCCTTGGCCAGCGCCCGGAAGGTCTGCTTGGACGCGTGGATCACGATCTCCACTTCGTGCGTGGTCTTCTCCACCTTGACGAAGACCTCGGCCCAAACGATGTGGTTGAAATACTTCTGCGCCTTGGATACCTTCTCTTCCACGTAGTCGTGGATGGCCTTGGTCAGCCGCAGCTGCCGGCCCGTGATCTGGATCTTCATGACATCCTCCGGATCCGACTGAAATCGAGCTTCAGCGAGAGTTTAGAATATTTGCCCAAGGGGGTCAATTGACTTTTACATTTGAATTAAATAAGATTTGAATAATATCGTACAATAAGACCTCATTTCCGTGCGGCACGTCGCAACGGCGCTGAAATAGGCAATAAAAGCGTTGTTTTTAATGAATATTTCACTTATCAACACCTGTGGATAACCTGTGAACAACCACGATCCAAAGACGCTATGGAGCGAGGTCCTGGAAACGCTCCGCCCCGAGATCGGAGAGGGCAATTGCGACCTTTGGATGCGGGACATCGAGCCCCTGGAGATAGCCAACCAGAATTTCGTGATCCGGGTGCCGAATAAGTTCTTCACCAAGCAGATCAAGGAGCATTATCAGCTCCGGATAGAATCCCTGCTCAAGACGCTGTCGGGCCAGGACTTCGCCCTGGAGTATTCCGAGAAGAACGACATCGAGAGCCTCCTCCCCAAGGAGGATCCCATCCCGGTGGCCAAGCCCCACTCCGAGTTCTCGCTGAGCGAGCTCAACCCGAAATACACCTTCGCCACCTTCGTCGTCGGCCCCTCCAACCGGCACGCGCACGCGATAGCCGAAGCCATCGCGAAATCCCCCGGCCGCCTCTACAACCCGGTGTTCCTCTACGGCGGCGTGGGGCTCGGCAAGACCCATCTCATGCAGGCCATCGGGCACGGCGTCCGCAAGCAGCACCCCCACGCCCGGGTGCTGTACATCACCTCCGAGCAGTTCGTCAACGAATACATCGACTCCATCCGCAACGAGAAGCCGGATTCCTTCCGCAACAAGTACCGCAACCTGGACTGCCTGCTCATCGACGACATCCAGTTCCTCATCGGCAAGCAGCGCAGCGAAGAGGAGTTCTTCTACACCTTCAACTCGCTTTTCGAATCGCACAAGCAGATCGTCATCGCTTCCGACCGCCCCCCCAAGGACATGGCTCCCGCGGAGCAGCGGATCATCACCCGTCTCACCTGGGGCGCCGTCACCGACATCAAGGCCCCGGACCTGGAGACCCGCATCGCCATCCTCCGCAAGAAGGCCGAGGCGGAGCAGATCGTGGTACCGGACGACGTGGTCCTTTTCGTCGCGACCACCATCAAGAGCAACATCCGGCAGCTGGAGGGCGCCCTCATCAGCATGAAAGCCGTGTCGGCCCTCAGCGGCACCCAGTTGACCGTGGACGCGGCCAAGGACCTGCTCAAGGGTTCCATCGGCATCGAGGAATCCTCCACCGTCCGCGTCGACACCATCCAGCGGGAGGTCGCCGCCAAGTATTCGCTCGACCTGAAAGAGATGAAGTCGCGCTCGCGGCGCAGCGAGGTGGCTTTCCCGCGCCAGCTGGCGATGTATCTGAGCTCGGTCCTGACGGAACTCTCCACGACCGACATCGGCCGGGCTTTCGGCGGCCGGGACCATACCACGGTCATCCATGCCCGCGACAAGATCAAGCGGATGCTGGAGACGGACCCTTTTTTCCTGGAGAACATAAACAAGCTGATCGAGCGCATCCGTTCCGTTGATAACCTGTGAACTATCTGCGCTTTCGTGTGCATGGCGGGCTATCGGTGGATAAGGCGGATAACCTCCGCTTAGCTTTGGCATGGATTCGGACGACAGGATATGGCGAAATTGATTTATCCCCAGTATCCGCAACTTAAATGAGAGGGTGACGAACTATGAAGATAACTTGCACTACCGAAGAACTCGCAAAGGGCGTCCAGACCATACAATCCGCGCTCTCCTCCCGGACGACCCTGCCTATCCTTCTCAACTTCCTCATGGAGACCGACAACTCCAAGCTCAAGCTGGTTTCCACGGATCTGCAGATGGGGGTCAAGCATTACATCAAGGCCGAGATCGAGAATGAGGGGAGCATCACCATCCCCGCCAAGAAGTTCGCGGACATCCTCCACACCCTGCCTCCGGAGAACGAGGTGTTCCTGACGCTCGACCCGGAGGGCAAGGTCACGGTGAAATGCGGCCGTTCGCGCTTCCTGATCACCGGGACTCCGAAATCGGAATATCCGGTGCTCCCGGAATTCAGCAAGAGCAACGCGTTCAGCGTGTCCTCCCTCCAGCTCTGCGACATGATCCGCCGGACCATCTTCGCGGCTTCCTCCGATGAGACGCGCTACGTGCTCAACGGGGTGTATTGGGTCGCGGCCGGGGGCAACCTGGAGATGGTGGCCACCGACGGCCGGCGCCTGGCCCTGGTGAAACGGGAACTGTTGCCCAAGACCCGGGAATTCCGTTCCATCATCCCCACTAAGATCCTCCAGGAGCTCCTGCGGGTGCTGGGCGATGCGGACGCCAAGGACGAGCAGATCCTGGTGGCCATGACCGACAACCAGGTGGCGTTCCAGACCGAAAGCACCACGATGCTGTCGCGCCTGGTGGAGGGCAATTTTCCCAACTACGAGCAGGTCATCCCGGAGAAGAAGGACATCACCCTGTCGCTGCCGACCAAATCCCTCCTGACGATAACCCGGCAGGCCGCGCTCTGCAGCCAGGACCGCGGCGGTTCCGTGAAGTTCACCCTGCGCAAGGGACTGCTGCACGTCTCCGCCTCCAGCCAGACCCTAGAGTTCGAGGATGAGATGCCGGTCGATTATAAAGGGGATGAGTTCACCATCGCCTTCAATCCGCATTACTTCCTGGATGGGCTGAAGGCCATGGGTACGGAGAAGGTCCTCCTCAGCCTGACCACCCCGGTCAACCCGGCGCTGCTGGAGCCCGAGGGGGAGACGCTGACGTACAAATACGTCGTCATGCCGATGCGCGCCTAGGAGCGGCGAGACGATGAAGCGGAGCCCGTTCGTCAAAGCCGGCGCCCTCATCCGCCAGTGGTCGAGCCAGAAAGGGCTCGAGCCGGGGCGGATGCAGGTCCTCAACGAGGTCTGGGAGCGCGAGGCCGGGCATCTGGCCCGGCATTGGACCCTGGACGGCGTGCGCGGGGGCATCCTGTACGTGAAGACCGCCTCGCCGGCCGCAGCCCAGGAGCTGCAGATGCGGGGCGGGGCGCTGCTGCGCAGCATCAATAAGCATTTTCGGAGGACGTGGCTCCGCGGTATCCGGACCACCCGCCCGGGATGAACTCAGGGAAGAAGGCGGGGAGAGGCGAAGGTTCGGAGAGCAGGACGGCCGCGCCGAAGGCGACCAAGGGAGAAGAGAACATGTCGAGCACCACCGAGACCGGTTCCCAGGACGTTCCGGCCAAGGACGCCTACGATTCGTCGAAGATCCAGGTCCTGGAAGGATTGGAGGCGGTGCGCAAGCGGCCCGCGATGTACATCGGTTCGACGGGACCGTCGGGACTCCACCACCTGGTCTACGAGGTGGTCGACAACTCCGTCGACGAGATACTGGCCGGACGCTGCAAGTCGGTCGAGGTCATCATCCATCCCGGCAACATCGTCAGCGTCCTCGACGACGGCTCCGGCATCCCGGTGGACCCCATGCGGGACGTCAAGGACCCGAAGCTCAAGGGCAAGTCGGCGCTGGAAGTGGTCATGACCGTCCTGCATGCCGGCGGCAAGTTCGACCGGCAGGCCTACAAGATCTCGGGCGGACTGCACGGCGTCGGCGTCTCGGTGGTCAACGCGCTGTCCTCGACTTTGGAGGTGGAGGTCTACCGCGAGGGCCAAATATGGTACCAGAAGTACGAGCGCGGCAAGCCCGCGGAAGCGGTCAAGGCCATAGGCAAGACGGAGGAGCACGGGACCAAGGTAACCTTCAAGCCGGACGTGGATATCTTCGACGGCCACCAGTTCTCCTACGATGTGCTGGCCAAGCGCCTGCGCGAGCTGGCCTTCCTGAACGCCGGGGCGCGCATCACCCTAATCGACGAGCGCGAGGACAAGAAGCAGGTCTTCCACTATTCCGGAGGCATCGTCCAGTTCGTGCAGTTCCTGAACATGAACAAGGGGACCGTGCATCCGAGCCCCATCTTCTTCTCCAAGGAGCGCGAGGAGGGGGCCGTCGAGTGCGCCATACAGTACAATGAGGATTTCTCGGAGAACATCTTCGCCTACGTCAACAACATCCACACGCCGGAGGGCGGGACGCATCTGTCCGGCTTCCGCTCCGCTCTGACCCGCGCCATCAACGACTACGTCAAGAAGATCGATCTGCTGAAGGGCAAGAACTTCGCCATCACGGGTGACGACACCCGGGAGGGCCTGACGGCCGTCCTGTCGGTGAAGATCGGCAACCCCCAGTTCGAGGGGCAGACCAAGGCCAAACTGGGCAACGCCGAAGTGGAGGGCTGGGTGAAGTCTGCGGTCGGCGAATTCCTGAGCACCTTCTTCGAGGAGAATCCGGCCGCCGCGAAGGCCATCATCCAGAAGACGATGCAGGCGGCGGAGGCGCGGGAAGCGGCGCGCAAGGCCAAGGACCTGACCCGGCGCAAGGGCATCCTCGAGGGCAGCGCCCTGCCCGGCAAACTCGCGGACTGCCAGGAAAGGGAGCCCGCCCGCTGCGAGCTGTTCATCGTGGAGGGGGATTCGGCCGGCGGCTCGGCCAAGCAGGGCCGCGACCGGGGCTTCCAGGCCATCCTGCCCATCAAGGGTAAGATCCTCAACGTCGAGCGCGCGCGGATGGTGAAGGTGCTCTCCAACGAGGAGATCCGCACGCTGATCTCGGCCATCGGCTCCGGCATCGAGGCTGACGGAGGCGAGGGCCTGAAGCTCGACAAGCTCCGCTATCACAAGCTCATCATCATGGCGGACGCCGACGTCGACGGGCAGCACATCCGGACGCTGCTGTTGACCTTCTTCTATCGGAAGATGAAGCCGCTTCTGGAGCGGGGTCACATCTATATCGCCCAGCCCCCCCTCTATAAGGTCAAGAAGGGGAAGAAGGAGCTCTACATCGACACCGAGGTGAAGATGAACCAGTGGCTCCTCAACCAGGGCATCGAGGAGATCGAGGTGCGGGCCTTCTCGCCCGACGGCAAGAAGTCCAAGGTGCTGGCGCCGCGCGAGCTGCGGGACGTCCTGGAGCTGCTCCTGGAGGTCGAGGAGCTGCTCCGGCACCTGGAGCGCAAGGGGCTGCTGCTGACGGATTTTCTGGGTTTCCAGAAGGCCAAGAAGCTGCCGCTGTACCGCTACGAGGATGCGCCCGGCCAGTACCGGTACTTTTATTCCGAGGCGGAGTGGCGCCAGCACGCGGTGGAGGTGGTGGCCGCGCACCGGGAGAAATTGAAGGCCGAGCTCGCGGCCGAGGGCGAGGCGGACACCGCCTCGGTCGAGATGGACGAGGAGCTGGGCGACGACGTGGTCGAGCTCTGGGAGAACGAGAAGCTCATGAAGGTGACCGGGCACCTGCAGGCCCTGGGGCTGGATCTGTCCTGGTACCACCGCAAGAAGGATGACGACGTGGTCCAGCCGCTGTTCCAATACAAGAACACCCGCGGGGAGCATCAAGGCTACGGGCTCAAGGAGCTCCTCGACGCGGTGCGCGAGACCGGCCGGTCGGGAGCGACGATACAGCGCTACAAGGGTCTGGGAGAGATGAACCCCGAGCAGCTCTGGGAGACCACGATGGACCCCCAGCGCCGCAAGCTCATCCAGGTGGTGATGGAGGACGATGCCGGGGCGGAGGAGACCTTCACCACGCTCATGGGAGACAAGGTCGGGCCTCGGCGGCAGTTCATCGAATCGCACGCCCGCGAGGTCAAGAATCTGGACGTCTAGTCCTTAGGAGCCACGATGACTCAGAGCAAAGAGGCGGCGGCCCAGCCGGAGATGCCCGCCAACATCCAGACCCGCGACATCGGCGCGGAGATGAAATCCTCGTACATCGACTACGCGATGTCGGTGATCGTGGGCCGTGCCCTGCCCGACGTCCGGGACGGCCTCAAGCCGGTTCACCGCCGCATCCTCTACACGATGGACGAGATGGGCCTCAAGTTCAACAAGGCCTACAAGAAGTCCGCCCGCGTGGTCGGAGACGTGCTGGGCAAATACCACCCGCACGGCGACTCCGCCGTGTACGACGCCCTGGTCCGCATGGTGCAGGAATTCTCCCTGCGCCATCCCCTGATCGACGGGCAGGGCAACTTCGGCTCGGTGGACGGCGATCCGGCGGCCGCCTACCGCTACACCGAGTGCCGCCTGGCCATGATCGCGGACGAGCTCCTGGTGGACATCGAGAAGAACACCGTGGACTTCTCGCCGAACTTCGACGGGTCGCTGGAGGAGCCGACGGTGCTGCCGGCGCGCCTGCCCAACCTGCTGGTCAACGGGTCCACGGGTATCGCCGTGGGCATGGCGACGAACATCCCCCCGCATAACCTCACCGAGGTCTGCGACGCCACGATCGCCGTCATCGACGACCCCGAGCTCCCGGCGGCCGAGCTCATGAAGATCATGAAGGGCCCGGATTTCCCGACCGCCGGGATCGTCCGGGGCAAGCTGGGCATCCGGGATTATTTCGAGACCGGGCGCGGCTCGGTCCGCATCCAGGCCGCCACCGAGATCGAGGAGATCAAGGGCAACCGGGAAGCCATCATCATCACCGAGCTCCCCTACCAGGTCAACAAGGCGCAGCTCCTGGAGCACATCGCGGACCTGGTCCGCGACCGCAAGGTCGCCGACATCTCGGACATCCGCGACGAGTCCGACCGGCGCGGCATGCGGGTCGTCATCGAGGTCAAGCGCGACGGCAACGCCAACGTGGTCCTCAACCAGCTCTTCAAGCACACGGCGCTGGAGACCTCGTTCGGCGTGATCATGCTGGCGCTGGTGGACGGCCGGCCGCGCGTGCTGCCGGTGCGGCACATCCTGGGGCACTGGGTGGAGCACCGGAAGGTGGTCGTGGTCCGGCGCACGCGCTTCGAGCTGCGCAAGGCGCTCGACCGGGCCCACATCCTGGAGGGCTTCCTGATCGCCCTCAAGAACCTCGACGAGGTCATCCGCATCATCCGGGGCGCGGCGGACCAGGCCGACGCGCGGGAGAAGCTGGTCAAGAAGTTCGAGCTCTCGGTCATCCAGGCGCAGGCCATCCTGGACATGCGCCTGCACCAGCTGACCCGCCTGTCGGCGGCGGAGATCAAGAAGGAGTTCGACGAGCTGCAGAAGCGGATCGCGGAGTTCCGCGCCATCCTGGCCAACCCGAAGAAGGTCCTGGAGATCATCCGCCAGGAACTCGTGGACCTGCGGGAGAAGTTCGGCCAGAAGCGCCGCACGCAGATCACGACGGAGCGCGCGGAGCTCTCGCTGGAGGACCTCATCCAGAAGGAGGAGGTCATCATCACGGTCTCCAACGGCGGCTACATCAAGCGCATCCCGGTGGACACCTACAAGGTCCAGGGCCGCGGCGGGCAGGGGGTCACGGGACAGGAGATGAAGGAAGAGGACTTCATCGAGCATCTCTTCATCACCGACAGCCACGCGACGCTGCTCATGTTCACCAACCGCGGGAAGGTCTACGCCCTGAAGGCGTACGAGATCCCGGAGGGGCAGCGGACGTCGAAGGGCAAGGCCATCGTGAACCTGCTGCAGCTCTCGGGCGAGGAGAAGATCACCTCCGTGATCGCCATCCGCTCCTTCGACGAAGCGAAGGGGAAGGAGAGCTTCCTGTTCATGTGCACCCGCACCGGGACCGTGAAGCGGACGGAGCTGGCGGATTTCGCCAACATCCGGCGCTCCGGCATCGCGGCCATCACGCTGGAAGAGGGGGACGTGCTGGTGGACGTCCAGCATACCTTCGGCAAGGACGAGATCCTGATCGGGACCAAGAAGGGGCGCTCCATCCGCTTCCCGGAGACGGACGTGCGGGTCATGGGACGGCAGGCGAAAGGGGTGCACGGCATCCGCCTGGGCGAGGGCGACAACGTCATCGGCATGGAGGCGGCGGAGCATAAGACCACGCGGACGCTTTTGACCGTCTGCGAGTGGGGCTTCGGCAAGCGCACCGCGTTCGCCGAGTACCGCGACCAGCACCGCGGCGGCGGCGGCGTCATCACCATCAAGGCCACCGAGCGCAACGGCGACGTCATCGGAGTCAAGCTGGTCGACGACCAGGACGACCTGATGGTCATGACCGAGGGCGGCATGACCATCCGCATGCAGTGCCAGGCCATCAAGACCATCTCCCGCAACACCCAGGGCGTGCGGCTGGTGCGGCTGAAGGAAGGGGACCGGGTGGCGCGGGTGGCGCCGGTGGCGGCGGAAGTCGCCGGGCCGGAGCTGCCGGGAGACGCCGAGAAGAAATGACGACAGGGAGCCAGTACCTCTGATGCCCGAAACCATCATCGGAAAGACGCTGGGCGGCTGCAGGATCCTCGCGCAGCTGGGCGAGGGCGGGATGGGCGTGGCGTATAAGGCGCACCACCTGCGCCTGGACCGGGCCGTGGTGCTCAAGGTCCTGCATCCCCAACTGGCGGCGAACAAGGAGTTCATCGAGGGCTTCCAGCGCGAGGCCCGGGCCGCCGCGCGCCTGGAACACCCCCGCATAGTCCAGGTCTACGACGTGGGGTGGCAGGACGGCTACCATTTCATCATCATGCAGTTCATCGACGGGGAGACCCTGGAGGAGAAGATCGCCCGGGAGAAGCGGCTGATCACCCTGAAGGCGGTCATCATCCTGAAGGCGGCCCTGGAGGGACTGGGCGAGGCCCACCGTCACGGGATGGTGCACCGGGACGTGAAGCCCTCCAACATCCTCCTGGCCAAGGACGGGGGCATACGCCTGTCCGACTTCGGCATCGCCCTGCAGGTCGGGAAGGGGAAGCCTCAGGAGAAGGGTCAGGTCGTGGGCACGCCGCAGTACATGTCCCCGGAGCAGTGCTACGGAGAGCCGGTCGACGCGCGCACGGACATCTACGCCATGGGCGTGACCTTCTACTACATGCTGGCCGGGGAGCCCCCTTTCGAGGCCGACAACGTGGCCGACGTGCTGAGCATGCACATCAACAACCCGGCGCCGGACGTGCGGAAGGCGAACCCCGACGTCAGCTCGCTGTGCTCTACCATCATCCAGAAGATGATGGCCAAGAGGCCCGACGAGCGCTATCAGTCGGTGCCGGAGCTCATGTCCGAGCTCAACGCCCCGGGAGTCGTACTGGAAGAGGCGCGCATCGAGGGGGAGATCCAGATGGACTTCGGGATCACCGCGGGGCTGCCGGCGCTCCGCGCGGCGCCCAAGTCCGCGCCGCCGCCTCAGCCCGCGCCGCCTCCCAAAGCCGTGCCGCTGCCCCAGCCCGTGCCTCCGCCGCAGGTCGTGCCCCCCCCGCAAGGCGTGCCCCTGCACTCGGGCCGGACCCCGATGCCCTTCGAGATGATGGACGGGGAGGATCCGCCGGCGGCGGTCCCGCAGGACGGGCCGGTGCAGAAGGTCTCGACCACTATCCTGCTCCTGGCGGCCGCCATCGCGGCGTACCTCGTGGGCCCGGCGCAGAACCTGGTCTACGCCGGCGTGGCCGCCGCGGCCGCGGTCTGCGGCTGGGCGACCTGCCGGCGGATGAACGCGAACACCGTCCTCCTTTTCGGATTCTGCATCGGTGGGGCCTATGTGGCCGGGGCGTCGGAGGTCAACTGGTTCAGCTGGACCCGTCCGCCCTATGCCTGGACGGACGCCTCCTTCCCCCTGGGCGTGATCTGCTGGTTGTCCGGCGTCGTCTCCCTGTGGTCCCGAAGGAGTTGAGCGGTTCCATGAGAGCCTTCCTGCCCGCCGCGCTGGCCCTGCTGCTCCTGCCCCGCTGTGCCGGCGCGGAAGTGACGATAGGGAACCTGGGCTGGCAGGTCTCCATCCAGGTGCAGAAGCAGAAGCGCAACTATCATGCAGTCGAACGCTGGCTCTTCCCTCCTACCACCCAGGTCAAGATCCGGCCCCGGGTGCTGGTGACCCTGCAGAACCCTGCGCCGGGCCCGGAGACCGCCATCGTCCTGCGCTACGCGTTCAGCGCGCGGCTGCGGCGCATCGGCAGCGAGGGGACCGGGGCGTGGACCCTGCCCTTCCTGCTGGAGGAGACGCACATCCCGAACCTGCCCGGGAAGTCGTCCAAGGAGATCCCCTTGCCGCTCAACCGGGTGGCCCTGCAGGGCTACCTGCAGCGGATGTACCGCGCCGGTTATTGGCCGGATGCCTTCCGGGTGCAGCTCCTGGTGGAGCCGCGCTCCGGGGAGACGATGGAGAAGCGCTTCTCCGAGAAGGAGGTCGCCGTGCTCTGGAAGCCGTCGGAGGACAAGGCCGTCCGTCCGGGGGCGGCCCCGGCGCAGGAGACCCCATGAACGATCCGAGGTTCCTGCGCGGCGAGCCCGATAAGGCGCGCCAGGGCATCCAGGACCGGGGCGGGCGGTACCTGCCCGTCCTGGAGCGCTTCTACGGGCTGGACGCGGAGCATCGCTCCGTGCTGAAGGAAGTCGAGGTCTTGCGCGCCAGGCGCAACGAAGTCTCCAAGGCGGTGGGGCAGGCCAAGGCGAAGCAGGACGAGGCCGCGGCGCAGAAGCTGATGGAGGAGGTCGGAGGGATCAAGAAGACCCTTCCCGAGAAGGAGGCGCGCCTTGAGGCCCTCTCCTCCGAGATCCGCGACAGCCTGCTTAGCATCCCGAACCTGCCGGACGCGTCGGCGCCCGTGGGGAAGTCCGAAGCCGACAACCCGGTGGTCCGCGAGAACGGCAAGCCGCGCGAGCTGAGCTTCAAGGCCCTGGACCACACGAGCCTGGGCGAACGGCTGGGCATACTCGATCTGCCGCTGGGCGCCAAGCTCGCGGGAGCGCGCTTCGCGGTCCTGCGGGGCGCGGGCGCCCGCCTGGAGCGGGCCCTGGCCCAGTTCATGCTCGACACGCAGACCCGCAAGAACGGCTACCTGGAGCACTGGGTCCCCGCGCTGGTCCTGCCGGAGGTGCTCGAAGGCACCGGGCAGCTCCCCAAGTTCGAGGCCGACCTCTACCAGACCGGGCAGAGCACGGAGGACGCCGCGGGCGCGGCCCAGGTGCGCTTCCTCATCCCCACGGCCGAAGCCCCGCTCACCAACATCGTGCGCGGCGAGATCCTCGATGCGGCCAAGCTGCCCCTGAAGGTCACCGCGCTCACCCCGTGCTTCCGGCAGGAATCGGGGTCCTACGGCAAGGATGTGCGCGGGCTCATCCGCAACCACCAGTTCGATAAGGTCGAGCTCGTGTGGATCACCAAACCCGAGGATTCCCCGGCGGCGCTGGAGCAGCTGACCCGCGATGCCGAGAGCGTCCTGGAGCTCCTGGGCCTCCCCTTCCGGACCATCGAGCTCTGCACCGCGGACATCGGCTTCTCGTCGCGCAAGACCTACGACCTGGAAGTGTGGTTCCCGGGCGAGGGCCGCTTCCGGGAAGTATCTTCCTGCTCCAACTGCGGGGATTTCCAGGCGCGGCGCATGAACGCGCGCTTCCGGCGCGGCCCCGAGGCCGCTCCGGAGTTCGTGCACACCCTCAACGGCTCCGGTCTGGCGGTGGGGCGCGTCTTCGCCGCCATACTCGAGAACTTCCAGAAAGAGGACGGCACGGTCTCCATCCCGGAAGTCCTGCGCCCCTATTTCGGGTCGGACATCCTGTCCGGCGTATAGCTACCAATCGGACGGGATCTTGAGCCGCTTGCGCAGGGTGAGCTCGACTTCCTTCATGCAGCGCTGCACCGGCGGCGGGTCCGCCGGGCGGGCGGGATTGAGGCGGCGGAACTCCTTCCAGCCCTCGCGGGCGCGGCCCATCTCTTGATAATCGTAGTAGACGGACAGGGCCACCGACAGGTACTGGCCCGGGTCGGCTTCCCCGGAGCGCAGGTCGATGGCGTCGAGGCGGGCGAGCATCTCCTGGCGGCTGTTGTCGAAATACCAGGGGTAGCTCTTGGAGACGCGGACGACGCGGCCCTGGCGGAAGGCGTGGATCGAGGTGCGGAAGGCGTCCTGGGCCCGGCGCATGTAGGACTCGCAGCCGATCATGAAGAACTGGCCCAGGGGACGCTCCCGGGATACGATCTCCAGCGTCCCGTCCCGGTCGATGTCCGAGAAGCGGCCGAAGGGGAGCGACGGCAGGGCTTCCAGGGCGCCGTCGCGGTAGCGCAGCAGGATGAGCGACTCCTGCTTCACTCCCGTCAGCGCGGTCTGGTAGGCGACGATGCGGGAATGGTCACCCGCCAGGTCCGGGATGGAGCCGCTCTTGTGGATGGAGGCCAGCTTGATGTCGAAGGAAGAGCCGATCTTCATGTGCAGGAGCTTCTGGCCGCGGTCAGTGACGAGGCTGACGCCCAGCCGCGGCGCCCCCCCGCTCTTGCGGTAGACGACCACGGCCAGACGCCCCTCCGGGACCTGCACGGAGGCGTGCTCCGCGATCGCGTAGCCCTGCCCCCCCAGACGGCGGGACTCTTCCAACGAGGCCGGGGACCAGTTCGCGGAGCGGGGCCGCGAGGAACCGGAGGAGCTCGGCGCCGCGCGCAGGGAGGCCGCGAGACAAAGGACCAAGGACAGCAGGAGCGGTGCCCGCATCATATGGAAGAGCCCTCGGGGCGGGTCTCTCCCGAGGGTCCGAAGGCCGTGGACTGCGAGCCTTGGCGCACACAGCAGGCCCAGCCGTCCTTGTCGACGCTGCGCAGGTCCTCCCCGACCGGGCCCTTGAGCGCGCGGATGCGGGGCGGCGCGTCCTCGGCGCCGTAGTACCCGAAAGCGAGACCCCAGCTCTCCTTGTCAGGGATGCGGCCGAGGCCGCGCACTGCCAGGACACCCCCGTCCTCGGACA